>CANNIJ010000001.1 GCA_947505025.1 Legionellaceae bacterium
AGCGATGATCAAAGCCGAATGATCAAGCGAGTTATGGGGGCTTTAAACCTTGATCTGGAACAGTGGCCGGTTAAACAAGCTCAATCTTTTATCAACAAACATAAAGATGACGGCACCCGCCCACAACACCTGCCAGTTACTACTTTTGGCACCCAAAAAACCTGGATCTCGGTTTATAGCGCTTATGAGCGCGCTTGCCAAACAGCTGGTGTGGTTGATTTTGCTGAGATTTTGCTGCGAACACATGAAATGTTGCGTGAAAACAAAGAGTTGCTGGCGCATTATCAACAACGCTTTCAAGCTATCTTAGTCGACGAATTTCAAGATACTAATACGGTGCAATATGCTTGGATCCGCCTGTTGGCTGGCACAAATGCATCGGTAATGGCGGTGGGTGATGATGATCAATCTATCTATGGCTGGCGCGGCGCTAAAATCCAAAATATTCAAAAATTTACCTCAGAATTTAATGCATGTACTGTTACACGCCTGGAACAAAATTACCGCTCTAGTGCCACCATCCTTGGAGCTGCAAATGCATTAATTGCACAAAATGAAACGCGTATGGGCAAGCAATTATGGACGGAAAGTCCTGCTGGTGAGAAAATTGATATTTTCCGCGCATTCAATGAACTCGATGAAGCAAGATTTGTCAGCGACTTTATTCGCAAAGAACGTATTAATGCTCGTAGCATGTCAGAGATCGCGATTCTTTATCGATCAAATGCGCAATCACGTGTTTTTGAAGATGCACTACTGCGCGAAAACATACCATACCAGATCCACGGTGGAGTACGTTTCTTTGAAAGATCTGAAATCAAAGATACTCTGGCCTATTTACGCTTGACAGTGAACCCAAACGATGACACGGTGTTTGAACGTGTGGTTAATCGTCCGACTCGAGGGATTGGTGACAAAACAATCCAGGCATTACGCATAATTGCGACTAATGAACAGTGCTCTTTATGGGATTCAGCGAAAAAAATTCTAAATTCCACACAATTAACCACTAGAGCAGCCAAAGCTCTGCGTGATTTTATCAATTTAATCGAATCGGCAACTCATGAAATCAACTGCTTGCCTTTAGATGAACAGTTAAACTACTTACTCGAAAACAGCGGTCTGTATGAATCAATGAAAGCATCTAAAACAGACCTAATGCAATCTAAAGTTGACAATGTCAATGAACTATTGAACGCAGCTAAAGAATTTCAGGATGCTCATAATCCACATGAAGATATGCCGGTACTGGTAGCATTTTTAACTCACGCCGCATTAGAGTCAGGGGATCAAAAACATGAGCAACTGGGTTCAGCCGTACATCTAATGACTTTACATGCGGCTAAAGGATTAGAGTTTCCGCTGGTATTTATGGTTGGCTTAGAAGAAGGAATTTTCCCCAGCAGACTGAGTGTCAATGAGCCCAACAAACTAGAAGAGGAACGCCGCCTGTGTTACGTCGGCATTACTCGTGCAATGGAACATCTTGTCATCTCCATGGCAGAAACCCGCCGACAATATGGTCGCGAAGAACAACACCTGCCATCACGTTTTTTACGTGAATTACCCGGTGCATTATTACACGAAGTACGTGCGCCAATGCATAAAAAAACTAATGAATATAGGTTTGTGCACACTCCGCCGAGTGATTGTGGTTTTTATCTGGGACAAAATGTCAGACATCAAACTTTCGGTAGTGGAGTTGTGTTATCTATGAGTGGTCAGGGAGAACAAACCCGAGTACAAGTGGAATTTAATGAGCACGGCAGCAAATGGCTGAGCCTGGCATATGCAAAGTTAACCGCAGATGTTGGTGTATAAGTCAGGCCCAACACGCCCTAGGGTGGATATCTTTATAATAAAGAAATGCGTTGCTGAAGAGTTAACAGTAGCGAGCTACTGTTAACAATGAATGGATGATAGATCAATTGTCAAAAGCCCACTATTATTTTTTATGAAAATGGGTAAAATACACATGAGTCACGACTATAAGGGAGAACATAGTGAGCAAAGCAAATATATTAAACATATTCAAGGCTGGCGCGTTAATCACAACTCTGGCATCAACTGCTGTTGTTGGCGCTAAAGTTCCATCTACCGCAGAATTTAACCCAGAACAAACAATTGCGATTGAACACATTGTTCATGAGTATTTACTAAACAAGCCAGAAATATTGAGTGAAGCTTTTGAGGTTTTACAAAAAAAACAACAACAAACCCAACAAGAACAAGTAAAAAACTCTATTGCACAGCACTCCAAAGATCTATTAACGGAACACTTGACTGTAGCCGGATCAGCTAAAGGTACAGTTACCATGATTGAGTTTTTTGATTATCAATGTGGTCATTGTAAAACCATGCATGGTGTGATTAGTAAGTTGATAGAACAAAATCCTAACGTGCGTGTGATCTACAAAGAATTTCCTATTTTCGGACAAACCTCTGAAGATGCATCACGTGTGGCAATCGCCGCTGCAATGCAAGGCAAATACTTGCAAGTGCATGAAGCTTTAATCAAATCAGAGAAACATTTAGATAAAAAATCAGCCATTGACATCGCTAAAAGCGCAGGCGTTAATTTACCTAAATTAATCTCTGACATGAATAGTAAGGTTGTGACCGAAGCTCTGACTTCAGTTAAAAAACAAGCAGAGCAGCTATCATTGCAAGGTACACCAGCATTTATTATTCTTACAACGACACCCGAAGGAACATTGAGCGCTAATTCTAAAACAGCATTCATTCCTGGTGGAGCGCCTATAGCAACACTGCAATCGATGATCAACGCTGCTGAAGGGAAGTAAACATCCATGAAGCAGCCCAAAACATTGCAAGATATCATCTCAACGTTGCAAGCGTTCTGGGGCCAACAAGGCTGCCTGTTGCTACAACCACTAGACATGGAAGTTGGCGCAGGCACCTTTCATCCGGCAACTTTTTTACGCGCAATTGGACCTGAACCTTGGTCAGCTGCGTATGTTCAACCATCAAGGCGCCCAACTGACGGACGTTACGGTGAAAATCCAAACCGTGTGCAACAATATTACCAATTCCAGGTGGTGCTTAAACCATCGCCAATTGATATTCAAGCTAAATATTTAGATTCATTACGCGCTTTGGGCGTAGACCCATTAATCGATGATATACGCTTTGTTGAAGACAACTGGGAATCACCTACTCTTGGGGCCTGGGGTTTAGGGTGGGAGGTCTGGCAAAATGGCATGGAAGTTTCTCAATTTACTTACTTTCAACAAGTTGGCGGTTTAGCCTGTAGGCCAGTGACTGGTGAGCTCACTTATGGCCTAGAACGTCTGGCCATGAACTTATTTGGTACATCATCTATTTTTGATATCCCCTGGGGATCCACGCCTGATGGCACTATAACATACGGAGATTTATTTCATCAAAATGAGGTTGAGTGTTCGGCCTATAATTTTGAGCATGCTAATATAGAGTTATTATTTCAGCAGTTTGATGCGTATACGAACGAAGCGGACAAACTAATTGATTTAAAACTAGCATTACCCGCCTATGAATTGGTGCTAAAAGCCTCGCATATATTTAATTTACTTGATGCACGCAACGCCCTGTCAGTTACCGAAAGACAACGTTATCTATTGCGTGTACGGCAGCGTTCAAGTGCAATAGCAAGCCTTTATTATTCTGCTCGTCTGGATCTTGGGTTTCCGATGTGTACCAAAAAAAGTATGGTGTGTTGATGTTGAATGATTTGCTAGTTGAGCTGGGCGTTGAAGAGCTACCTTCTGCTGCGGTTAAAATTTTAAGTGTAGCTTTGGGCGCACAAGTAGAATCTGGTTTACAGCAAGCTAATCTTACATACGCTGCGGTGCGGTGCAGTGCAACACCCAGAAGATTGGCTGTAATGATTCGTGACGTATCCACACAACAACCCGCGCAACAAATTTCCCGTAAAGGACCCGCAGTTAAAGGAACCACTGATGAGTCTGCGACCACAGCCGCTGTCATAGGATTTGCGGCGTCCTGCGGTGTGTCTGTAGAACAATTAACCACCACTACAACCGACAAAGGAACCTGGTGGATGTACCAAGCATTAAAAGCCGGAGAGTTAACGATTAATCTCTTGCCAGACTTAATTACGCAAGCAGTGTCAAGCTTGCCGATTGCCAAAGCAATGCGTTGGGGCAGTGCAGATCAATCTTTTGTACGTCCGCTACATTGGGTCGTGTTACTTTTTGGACCTGATGTAGTTCCCGCAACTATTTTAGGTATTGCCGCGCAACGCTATACCTATGGGCATCGTTTTTATCATAATGAACCTATATCCATTCCAAAACCAGATCAATACGAGGGACTGCTGCAGCAGGCACATGTAATTGCAAACTTCGAGCAAAGACGCAATCTAATAGCCCAACAAGTTCAGGATTTAGCAATCAAGTGCCAACAGAAAGCTATAATGCCTGATAATTTATTGGATGAAGTAACCTCTATAGTCGAGTGGCCACAAGCATTGCGTGCAAATTTTAATCCTGAGTTGCTCAATGTACCTGATGAAGCTTTGATTGCTGCAATGCAAGTGCATCAAAAATGCTTTGCATTGCGCGATCTAAACGGTAATTTAGTGCCAGCATTTATTGCTGTCGCCAACATCGAAAGTCAAAAACCTGAACAAGTAATTTTAGGGAATGAACAAGTAATGCATGCCCGCCTGAGCGATGCAGCATTTTTCTACAACAAAGACAAGGCCACACCTTTAAGTCACAATAAACAATTGTTAGCCGGGGTGATCTTTCAAGAAAAGCTAGGTAGTCTCAGGGATAAAACATCCAGAATCAAAAAATTAATGCAGTTCTTAACTATACCTTTGCAACTAAATCCAAACGACGCTGAAAATGCCGCCGATTTAAGTAAATGTGATTTGGTCAGTGGTATGGTTGGCGAGTTTCCAGAGTTACAAGGTATCATGGGCAGTTATTATGCTTTGGATGAAGGCCAAGCGCCGGCTGTTGCGCAAGCGATTCGTGAACATGAGTTACCACGTTTTTCTTCTGATATTTTACCTGAATCAAAATTAGGCCTAGCATTGTCTTTGGCAGACCGAATTGATACTTTAGTCGGTATCTTCGCTATAGGACAAAAGCCACGCGGAGTTAAAGATCCATTTAAATTACGTCGACATGCGCATGCAGTAGTTCGATTATTAATCGAACTACCCACCCAATTAAGTCTTTGGGAATTAATCCTGCAAGCGGCCAGTGGCTATTCAGAACATATTGAAACAGATCTTAAAATACTCGAATCATTAAAAACTTTTATCCTTGAACGCCTGCCAGCATACTATCAAGCATCAGGTGTTGCTGCAGAAATAGTGATTGCGGCACGCGCTTACCAAGAAGATCTGTTGGCTGACATGGATCAACGTATCCATGCCTTAAGTATCTTTGCTGGTTCCAGCGCAGGGCAAAAACTCGCAGCAATTAGCAAGCGAGTTAATCATTTATTAAATAAGTCAGAGATCAACCTGAGTAAAGATTTAAATATAGATCCTAAATTATTCAACGATCCAGCGGAACAAGAGCTGTTTCTCGCCGTGTCCGCTATACAGCAATTAAATAAACCCAAAGACTATACAGAAATGTTCGAAAATCTCTCGTCTTTATGCGAACCTACAGAAAAATTCTTTGAAAACGTTCTGATAAATGCTAGCGAACCACTGATAAAAAATAATCGATTATGTTTATTGTCCAGCGTACACACCCTGCTGAACAATGTTGCTGATCTATCTCATCTGCATTAGGAGAATATATTATGTCGTCTTGTGTTAAAACTATTAGCGTTGTAGAGTTCAAACAACTATGTGATTCAAAATCAGATGCTTGTCTAATTGACGTCAGAGAGCCCATGGAATGTCATCAACAACGCATCTCTGGGGTAACCAATATCCCCAAAGATCTTTTAATCGATCGCATTCAAACCATGGTCAGCGATCACCTGCGCCCGATTTATCTTCATTGTCGTGCAGGTGTAAGATCTTATGATGCCGCACTGAAGCTGATCCAGCATGGATATGAAAATGTTTATTCGGTAGATGGCGGGCTTAATGCCTGGATCCAAGCTGGATATGAGGTGGAAACATTGTCCTAAGTTCTTGCTTTATGCAATAAAGAGCAGGATAATCCATTTTAACATTTAGCCTGTTATCAAGAGAGAATCCATGGAACACTTATCTGAGTTTATAGTTCATCATTGGCCGCTATGGGTTGCATTATTAATCATTTTGTTGGTTATTTTTGCGAACGAGTTCATCGAGAATAAAAAGAGCGCAGAGCAGGTATCTAGCTCTAATGCAGTAGACCTTATCAATCATGAAGGTGCAGTCGTTTTAGATTTGCGGCCATTAGAAACATATAGCACTGGGCATATAATTAATGCAATTCAAGCTAGTGAAGAAGATTTTAAGTTGCCTAAAATCATGAAATTGAAAAATAAATTAATCATTTTAGTCTGCGCACAAGGAGTCCAGTCACAATCCCTGGCCAAACGCCTGCGCGTACAGGGATTTTCTAATCCAAAGGTATTATCCGGCGGAATGGCATCTTGGATCAGCGGTGGATTGCCCGTGGTAAAGGGGCGAAAATAATGTCAAATGAAGTAATTATTTATACCAAACAACATTGTCCTTATTGTGTGCGTGCACTGGATCTTCTGGGATCTAAAAAAATTCAATTTACAGAAATTAAAATTGACCTCGCTCCAGAAAAAAGAGAAGAAATGATTGAACGAAGCCAAAGAAAAACCGTGCCTCAAATTTTTATCAACGGCAAACCAGTCGGCGGGTGCGATGATCTGTTCGCTCTTAACGAGACTGGCGCGCTTAACCACTTACAAGGAGTATGATTATGAGTGAAATTAACGATAATAAATTGCAGAACTCTGAAGAGAACAATGCGCAATTTATGATCCAACGTGTGTATATTAAAAGTTCATCATTTGAAACTAAAAATACACCGGCTATTTTTCAACAAGCTTGGGAGCCTGAACTTTCATTAGATTTAAATACAGCGCATACAACCTTGGATAAAGGAGTATTTGAAGTTGTTTTAACTGTTACTGCGACCATTAAAAACAAAAATACCACTGCGTTCTTAGCTGAAGTACAACAAGCAGGTATTTTCAGCATTACTGGCCCTGAACCAGAACAACTAGATCATCTTCTGGGCAGCTTTTGTCCAAACATATTATTCCCTTATGCCAGAGAAGCCATCACTAGTGAAGTTGCGCGAGCTAGCTTTCCACAATTAGTCTTGGCTCCAATTAATTTTGATGCGTTATATTTTCAGCAGCAGGAAAAAAATGCACAAATAAATTTAGACAAGACCACAAACTGATGCACTCGTTGACTCCAGTTGCTGTATTAGGTGCGGGCTCATGGGGAACAGCCATGGCCCTGCACATTGCTCGCAGCGGTCAACATGTGGTTTTATGGAGCAACGAGCCGCCACACATTAATGAGATGCTACATGACCGCAGTAATGAGCGTTATTTGCCTGGCATTAAATTTCCACCGTCTCTAACAGTAAGTGTAGATCTTCAGCAAGTAATTAAAAAAGCTAAAACTCTATTAATCGCAGTGCCCAGTCATGCTTTTTCTAGTGTTTTAGAACAACTACCCAGACCAGAACATGGCATTGCCTGGCTAACTAAAGGCCTGGATCCAAGTACACATCATCTTTTGAGTCAGGTAGTACAAGATCGTTGGGGCATGGATCTACCAATAGCTATGATTTCAGGGCCATCTTTTGCCAAGGAAGTAGCTTTAAATATGCCTACAGCCCTAGTAATTGCCAGCCAACACCTGGAATTTGCACAACAACTTAAAAGTGTGATCCACCACGAGTCTCTGCGTGTTTATCTTTCCAATGATTTAATTGGCGTGCAATGGTCTGGTGCGCTCAAAAACGTCCTAGCCATTGCATGTGGGATAAGTGATGGCTTGGGTTTTGGCGCCAATGCACAAGCTGCATTGATCACCCGTGGTTTAGCCGAAATGCGTAGATTTGGCTGTCGTTTGGGGGCTCAATCAGAAACTTTTCGCGGACTGGCTGGACTTGGTGATTTAGTACTGACCTGTACTGACAATCAATCACGCAATCGTAGATTTGGACTATTGGTTGGCCAAGGAAATAACATCGCCACCGCTGAAAAAAGCATTGGTCAAGTAGTTGAAGGCAAACATAATGCTGTATTAGTTTGTCATCTGGCTGAAAAAAACCACATCGACCTGCCTATATGTCAGGCAGTCAACGCAATCTTACATGGCACACTAACCGCCAAAGATGCCTTTTTCAAATTAATGCAGCGTCCTTAATATAGCAGCTTAAGTTGAAAGTTCATGAGGTAGATTTCTGCGTGCAGCGCGGTAGTATTCTAACGGTGAGTGGGAAAAAAGATCCGCCAGTCTTGCCATATAGATACACGCATAACGCTCTACTTGATAAGTAAAGAATGTTTCTTCTGCACCTGCACGAAAAACACTACCCCAATATTGATTATAATAAGTATTTTTTTCTTTCAATAATTTAATTATTGTTCGATCTAATTCGAACAAATTATGTCTTAAATGATCTAAATCACAGGATTCTTGTAGTAATTGTTGTTCTAAACTTTCTTTCTTTTCCATGGCTTCGGTAATCAACATTTCAATCGAACTTGTCCTATCTTGAATTATCAGCTCCGGGCCAAGCTCTTCAACCACTAAAGCCGTACGCCAATTACATGCTTTTTTTAGCCGTAAAATATCACCGTAAATATGATCACCAATATATAAAATCTCATCGCCATATAAATCTAGATTTTTGGTGAATTGTGTAGCATTACCAGCCTGATAAATTCCAGGTTTAATTGGACCACGTATATTACTCAAAGTATAATCTTTAGAATTAATTTTTAGAAAACTCAAGTTGTCGTAAAAGAATCTGGGTTTATTCGACGATGTAATCACATATTCAAATAAAGATGCCCAACACTCCCCTGCTGATAAATAAGGATTGATCGCATAATCTAACAAGATTTTCGTATATTCATGGTCTGAATTAGTGATAATAAAAATCTTTTTACCTTGCTGGCGATATTTTTGCAGATTCATGACCAGATCTGGATCTTGATGGACAAAATCGGCCAAATTTTCACTGATATATTTTTTTAAATGCCCGGCAGCATGCACTCTATCAACTGCATTTAATACGTCATGCGCCATAACATAAAAATTAGGCATGACTGCAATTTCACGATCTTTCAAGTCGACCAGCTGTCCATATAGCACGCAAAAGGCTATAGAGAAAGAGGTGTCGATTGCAATATAATTAGTATCGTTAAGATCAATATATGTGCTTTGATAAATATTTTTTTGTTCTTTAATGTCTAATTCTCTTATTCCATGCTGACTCCTTCTAATAGCACCGTATCGATTAAGTTTTAGGATATTGCCGCGTTTGCAATCAACCACCAAACCACGAATTGCGCGCAGCATGTCAAATATAAGTGTACGTAATACTTCTGGATACCCTTGATGAATAATCAATTCATCAATCACATACTGATAAACTAATGTTTCAAAATTTTGCGTATTATATCGGATCAGAGTGTGATCCATGTCCAAGCCAATATACTTGATTTTCTTCATGTTCAATGTGCGGTTTACAAACACATTATCGATCATGATATAACACTCCATTAAGCCAACTTATCCATAAGATGAAATCTTATATGTAAAATACATATAATACTAGAGAGTATTCACCCGCGGCTATTGCTCGCATGAATCAGAAAGGTTATCCTTATCAACCGCCATTTTTTAATTATTAAACCATGGAACCCTGCTATAAGCATCAAGAAGTTGAGAACCAAGCGCAGCGTTATTGGGAAAAAAAGCAATCTTTCGCTGTTTCCGAAGACTTAAATAAAGAAAAGTTCTATTGTCTATCAATGTTTCCTTATCCTAGTGGCTCACTACACATGGGTCATGTGCGTAATTATACCCTAGGAGATGCAATAGCACGTTATCATCGTGCTTTAGGTAAAAATGTTTTACAGCCCATAGGATGGGATGCTTTTGGTCTTCCTGCTGAGAATGCTGCCATAAAGCACGGTATTCCGCCTGCTGAATGGACTCGACAAAACATTGCTGCCATGAAAAAACAATTTTTACGCTTGGGCAATGCCTTTGATTGGCGACGTGAACTCACTACATGCGAACCTGATTACTATAAGTGGGAACAATGGTTTTTCATTAAACTATACGAAAAAGGACTGGTTTATAAAAAAAATTCAGTCGTGAATTGGGATCCGGTCGATAACACCGTACTGGCCAATGAGCAAGTCGTCGGTGGACGTGGCTGGCGATCAGGTGCTTTAATAGAACATAAAGAAATAGCGCAATGGTTCATTCGCATCACTGCTTATGCTGACGAACTTTTAGATGGCCTGGAAACACTAACCGAGTGGCCCGCGCAAGTAAAAAATATGCAGCGTAATTGGATTGGCAGATCGTCTGGCACTAATATTTATTGGCAGGTTGAATCAATACCAAAACGTTTAAAAATCTATACTACACGCGCCGATACTCTGATGGGTGCAACTTACTTGGCTATATCACCCGATCATCCAATCAGCAAAGATGTTGCAAAAAATAATCCTGAAGTACAAGCTTTTATTGATAGCTGTCAAGGTACTGGTACAGCCGAAGCGCTGATAGCCACCCAGGATAAACGTGGATTAGATTTGGGCTTGCGGGCTAAGCATCCAATTACTGGTGAATTAATCCCAGTTTGGGTGGCTAATTTTGTTTTGATGCAATACGGTGCCGGAGCTGTGATGGGCGTGCCGGCGCATGATCTGCGTGATTTTGAATTTGCAAAAACGTACAATTTACCCGTAATTCAGGTGATCAAGCCTGCAGATCTACAGATCATTGATCTGGATATAGCCCCTTTTACAGGCAACGGGATCTTAATAAATTCATCTGCATTTGATGGTCTGGAATCTGAACTTGCGCAGAAACGTATAACTGAATATCTAGAAGAAAATGATACAGGTAAAGCTACAGTCAACTATCGCCTGCGTGACTGGGGTGTATCCAGGCAGCGCTATTGGGGCACGCCAATCCCGATGATCTTATGTGAACAATGCGGTACTGTGCCGGTGCCAGAAACAGAACTTCCAGTAATTTTACCAGAGAATATAACCCTGACCGGACACGGATCACCTCTGGCTAATTGTAGTGAATTCGTGAATGTATCCTGCCCGCGTTGCGGTCAAGATGCTCACCGTGAAACTGATACTCTGGATACTTTTGTTGAATCATCTTGGTACTATGCGCGTTTTGCCTGTAAAGGACAAACTAAAGCAATGCTGGATGATCGTGCTAAATATTGGACGCCAGTAGATCAATATGTAGGTGGTATCGAGCATGCAGTTATGCATCTGCTGTATGCGCGATTTTTTCATAAATTAATGCGTGATGAAGGCTTGGTTAACTCTGATGAGCCATTTAAAGCCTTGCTAAGCCAGGGTATGGTCTTGCGTGACGGGCACAAAATGTCCAAATCAGCCGGCAATACCGTGGATCCAAATCATTTAATTGACTTATACGGCGCAGACACGGCCAGGTTATTTGTTTTATTTGCCGCTCCACCAGAACAATCTTTTGAATGGTCGGATACTGCAGTTGAAGGTGCGCATAGGTTTTTAAAACGATTATGGACGTTTACGCACGCTAATTATGCCATGCTACGTGATATCAATGAGCGTTTAATTGATGGTGGTAGCAACGTACTTTGGCAGGATGTAGAGCCAAGACTGAAAAAAGCCAGGCTGAACGTACATACTTGCTTGTTGCATATTGCGCAAGATTACGACCGACAGCAAATGAATACCGTAGTATCTGGATGCATGAAGCTGTTTAATGAATTAAATTCATACTCAATCCAAACTGATGCAGATGAATTTTTCATACATGAAGGCCTGAGTATACTACTCAGATTATTAGCGCCAATCACACCGCATCTGTGTCATGTATTGTGGAAAAATTTAGGGTTTGAGAAAGCTATCATTGATGCCCCATGGCCTAAGTTTGATAAAAGTGCTATCAAAAAAGATATGGCTGATTTTGTTGTGCAACTAAACGGCAAGCTACGTGCACAATTTACTGCTAGTGTTGATACTTTAAATGATGATCTAATCAATCTAGCCCACCAAGAATTGGGAGATCTACTTAAAGATCATGTGATACTGAAAAACATAGTAGTAAGCCACCGACACCTGATCAATGTAGTTATAAGTACATGATCGATAAGTTAATTCGATTACGTTGGCAGACACTGATTATAATAACATTCTGTTGTGCGGGTTGTGGCTTTCACCTGCGCGGTGATCTGGAATTACCGGCAAAACTAGATCATATCGCAATAATCGTACATGCCGCTCATCGAGAAATAGCACCTTTAATTCGCGAGCAATTACGTGCTTATCATCGTGATGTAGTTGAAGATCCGGCTGCAGCTAAATATTGGCTAATTATTGAGGCTGACTCTTTAACTCAAAACATTACCGGGATCAGCTCAAGTACCACGCCACGTCAATATGAACTTATCTATACGGTGGAATTTAAATTACAAAGCGTGCATGCATCGGACAGCACAGGATCACAAAAAATCTTTGTCAGCCGAGCATTCACCGCAAATAGTGACCGCATTTTAGGATCTAATGACGAGCAAGCACATCTGACTCAAGAGATGAGGCAAAATGCAGCTATTATGATACTGGATCGTTTAGGAACGATTGCTAAATGATTCTTAAACCAACCTCTTTGTCTGTGCATTTAAAAGATCATTGCCTGGCAATCTATTTATTAACTGGCCCAGAACAGCTCTTATCTGATCAAGCTGCCATTGAAATTAAACAGGCTTGCCGAAAGTTAGGTTCAATTGACGAAATTAAAATTGACTTGAGCTGCGCAAGTGATTGGCCTAAATTAACCCAATCAGCAAGTAATTATTCGATTTTTTCAGAGAAAGTGTTGGTTGATGCGCGTTACGATAAAAAAACATTAGATGCCGGTGCGTTAAAGCAATTAATCAATTATGCAAATCAAAGAAACACACGCAGTATCATTATTTTACGTGCACCCAATCTAGCACCAAAAGCATTATCAACTTTATCTGAAAATGCTCAAATAGCTCATCTGCACTTTGGATCTTTAACTGCAAATGCATTAACTCAATGGATTCAAAATGAACTGAAAAAAAATGGTATATTTTATCAATCTAACGTACCAGCATTTATTCATCAATACAGTCAACATAATCTACAAGCATGTGCGCAAATTATAGAAAAACTATCCATGACACATGATCTAACAATCCAATTAACTTGCGATCAAGTTATGCCTCATATAATCGATCAATCAGAATTTTCTATGTATGAACTTGCAGATACTTGTCTTGGTGGAGATCTGTCTCGAGCACTACATATCTTGCAGCGTTTACGTGAAGACCGAGTACAACCAACCTTGATATTATGGGTTCTGACCCAGGAAATTCGTCAACTATTTGAGTTAAAACACAAGTTAATCAATACCACTATGCATCTTGCTTGTCGTCAACAAAAAATTTGGCCTCAACGCGTAGCTTTATACGAGCAATCTCTGGCTAGATTATCTGAAAAAAATATCCACACCCTGTTGCAAGACGCTCAACATCTTGATGAGCAAATAAAATCCAACCTAAATCAACATATATGGCATGCATTAGAGCAATGGATTATGTGTTGGACCTCAAGTGATCAGCGACAATTATAATTCCTGATCCGATTGGATCTTTATCAGTTCACCAGATAAAGATTGGCCCAGCAGACCCTCGGATGCCAGCTCTTCAATATCACGATAGCTTAATGCGCCGGCTACGTACCAGAGAACCAGCATTAAAAGCATCTCTTTTTTAAAATGGTGCTGTTTAAAACTGATCATTGGATACCACTGCAGTGGTATCCATAATCTAATTATAGACATGTGCCTGACTTTTGCGACAGAACCGACTGCATTGCTGTGATCTTGTTACCTGGCTAAAGTTGGGTGACATTATTCCGTCATATTTAATTCTTGACGTAAAAAATGCAGATCAACGGGATATTCCGAGAATCCAGATTTATTTTTTTGGTGAAAATCTACAAATAGCGCCTCTAGCAGCTCGCGGCCTAGTGTTGTTTTAGCTGCTTCTCGTGGCGTTACATTATTTAAAGCCGGGATGTCTGAATCAAGCCATGATACCCAATTTTGATGAGATAGCTGTTTTAACATAGCTTGAAGTTCAGGTGAATCATCACATGGGCTTGGCAAGTCTTCATGGGGCTCTGCCAGCATTTCTGCAATGGATTTTTGTTCGGTCTGGAGGTAGGTTGCTTCTTTCTTATTTAAACGAGAATTAATTTCCAGCAGAACACTCTGTGCGCGTTCTGCCGAGTTAACTTCAACGGTAAGTGAACTTTCTTTAATGACAATATGCCCGTAAACAGTGTTATTCCAGTCTTTATGAACGCCATTGCCCATTTTGCACCAAGGAAATGAAATTTCAACTAATTGGTGATTCGAATCATAAATGCCATCCTCAAATAGCTCTGATTTATCTATGCCCGCAGCCAGCTCCGCCAGTGCATCAAATGCCCGTTGTGGCTTGCACGCCAGTGAGTAGTGGACTTTATTCATAGAGAGGTCTTCGCCATCCGTATTCTGTACTTTAGGGTAGGGTTGATTCAGTAGATGTTTAATGTTATCCATAAAGCAGGTGCGAATTTCCAAATCTAACTCGAACAGCATCTCCTCGGTGAAAAATTTATTCTGGCCGTAATGTTGTTTAAATTCTACAACGTTTAAAAGGCACTGTGATGGCAATGGTTGCGGGTATATCCCACAGGCAATACTATCCTTATTGAGTGTGACAATACGTGCCATGATGATATAGCCTTTTTCTAAAGACTCGCTTCCACGCTTTTCATGAATGGTTATTTGATGTCCGCGTAATACGTCTTTTAGCGTAATGCTTTGTTGTCGGACAACATGGGTGACTTCATAAAGGCTGTAATGGGATGCTAAATTCGCATGAATAAATGATTTTCTGTAGCTGTCTAACCTGGATGGGTATTGAGTTAAATAATGTTCAGCGGCAATCACTTCAGGTAAATCAGCAATGAGTTCTTCCGCGGTGTCAGGGCGCCAGTTATAGAGAAACCACGGCATGAACGCCTGCTCGAAAACCATTTGATTATCGGCTATCTCAGGAGTGTCCTCTGAAAAACCATGAAATTCTTCCCACGCCGCCTCTATGCCTTGCTTACCGAACAGGCGCAATGCATAGGCCATTAATGGATCGACTAGATTGCTGTCCGTGCTGCGCATTTTTTGCCAGGCGAAGCTCAGCATTGTTGATTCAGTCGCGTTATTCAAACAGCATTTTTTATATTTTATTCCGCTGCCACAGGAGCAGGGGTCGTTTCGGTTAAGTTTCATTTAATTCACCTTGAGATGACAATGGGTTTATTATATCAAATACGCGTGTGTGAAGCTGGGGCGTGTTGACAATTGCTCCCCACCGCCAGCGTGCAGCTGCGGGTCTGCGGCATCCAGACGATCTTAATCAACAACAAATATCTTCATACAGATCACGCCACTCTGCATTTAGCTCCTCAATTAACTTTAACTGGCATTGTCTGCACCAATTTTTGAAACGCGGCTCACGTCGAGCTGCTTCCATATAAGTTTCATGAACCTCATAATAGTTCCCAAAAAACGACCCATAAAGTCTAGCTAATTTTGGTAAGTCGAAAATTGCACACGGAGTATGGCAGCCATGGGCTTCACTAAATTGTCGTGGTACTTTTGTGTCGTTTGTAAGTTAGCACCCAACATGCATTTAAATATCGATCGATAGAATTAAATCTACTAAACACGGCTGTCGCATTAAAATTTAAACAAATACAATCATAGTCAGTAAATTTTTAATACTTGGGTTTTTATCTGCACATGAGTGGGTGTCATAATAGCATGAGATTATGATAAACTGATAGGATAATCTATTTAGAATATTTCTATGCCGCATTTAATTATTATTGCTGGCCCTAATGGTGCTGGTAAATCAACATCAGCACCCGCTTTACTGAAAGACGCCTTACACGTTGATAATTTCGTTAATGCAGACGTTATAGCTCAAGGACTTTGTGCGTACCAACCAGAGAACGCAGCTATTCAAGCTGGACGTATCATGTTGGCACGCATTCACACACTAGCTGACAATGGTGCTAACTTTGCTTTTGAAACAACATTAGCCAGTAGAAGCTTTGCAACGTGGATTCCTAAGCTAAAAAAACAAGGATATCAATTCCATTTAGTTTTTTTGTGGTTACAAAGTGCTGAACTAGCTGTAGTTAGGGTTAAGGAACGCGTCAAAACAGGTGGTCATTCTGTCCCTGAAGATACAATAAAAAGACGTTATTCAGCTGGGCTAAGAAATTTTTTCAATTTATATTGCCCTTTGGCTGACTCATGGCAACTTTATGATAATTCAAACGCTAATGCTCTATCCATGATCGCCTCGGAATTTAACAACCATTTAACCGTTCATGATAAAGCTTTATGGGAGAAACTTTCGGAGAATTACAATGAAAAAAGTTAAACATTCAGCCGATGATCACATCACTAAAATATTCAGTGATCCTATCAAAGTAACTCAAATTATTCAAAAAGGGATAAACGACGCTCTATTAAAACATAAACAAGCAGGAAACCCTATCTGCGAATGGCGTGATAACAAGGTTGTCTGGATTCCTCCAGAAAAAATTGTTATCAACAATACGTGATATAATCACTATTTCACACCATACTCAATCAAGTGATAGAAATGCACAAACAAATTGCTCATATTAATAGCCTTTCACATAGGACGGCGAACATACACGATTGACGATCGATTATTACATTACTTTTAGAAGATGAGTTAGGCCAAACACGAGAGCACTTGAACACAACGATCGATCAAAATTACATCGATGCATTTCATCGAATTGATGCTGATCCCAACCAATACTTAATGATAGTAAGCTCTGGAAAAGACATTGTTGGCAAGTGCCATCTAACCATTATGCCTTCGCTAACATTTACAGGCTCGACCCGAATGCAAATTGAAGCCGTACGCGTATCAGCCAAACACCGAGGACAGAAAATTGGCGAATGGATGATGCATGCTGCTATGGATTATGCAAAATCGAAAGGTGCCGCCATCCTTCAATTAACGACTAATATCAAGCGACCAAGAGCCAAAGAATTTTATGAACGATTAGGATTTGAGACAACTCACGCTGGAATGAAGTATTACTTTCATGAGGCAATACGGATCGGGAATTATAGTTGTCGCCAGTCATCAAGCTTTAGTTTTTCCACAAGTGGTCGAGATATAAACTAAGGATTACACTGCTCGGAGCGTAGAATGAGGCGGTTCATCGGGTGCATACTGCTTTTATTTTCAATGAACAATTCAACTTGGTGTGCACCAAGCTTTGGTTCAACATTGTGTAATACCCGTGATTATCGATGTCTACATGTACAAAAAAACGAAACATGGGAAGATTTGTTTCCAGATCCACGATCCAGAGACATCGTACGCCGAGTAAATCGTATGAACCTTAGGCTAAAAAGTGGAATGATTTTAGCCGTTCCACGAAATGTAGAGCAATTATCTATATACGACGTATCACCATTTCCTCGTTATATTCAGCCATTTAATGAGAAAACTATCTTAATTAATCAAAAACAGTTGGCCTTTGGTGCCTATGATCAGCAAGGTGAATTAATGTGGTGGGGACCAATTTCATCGGGTATTCGTCAATGTTCTAGTCCTGATGGTACATGCCTAACGCCAACCGGATCATTTAGAATCATTCGAAAACAAGATGAAGAATGCATTTCAACCGTTTTCCCGCAGCGTGCTAACGGTGATAATGGTGGAGCGCTAATGCCATATTGCATGCATTTCTTCCGTGGGTTTGCTCTGCACGGCAGTGACTCAGTTCCAGGATACCGCGCTAGTCATGGTTGTGTACGTATGTTTGTTGAGGATGCAAGATGGTTAAATGAGGAATTTATCACTCTCCCCGGCGGAGACAGCCAAGGAACTCGTGTGATCATTGACTCAGCCAGTTGACGGTGAACCATCAACTAGCATTTTTTAACGAAATTAGATTTTAAGTGTATAGATCCAGCACCATCAATCTTACAAGTAATATCATGATCACCAGAAACTAATTTAATATTTTTAATCTTGGTCCCAACTTTTATAACTAATGAACAGCCTTTTACGTGTAAATCTTTAATTACCGTGATCGTGTCGCCGTCATGTAAAACATTGCCGTTCGCGTCCTGCACAATATGATTGGGCTCAGTTAACAACTCTTGCAGCCATTCATGCGCGCATTCAGGACAAACAAAACTATCCTTGTCGGCATATGTATATTCTGAACTACATTCAGGACATTTGGGTATTTTGTGCATTTTAAGACATCCCTGGTGAACTGTGTGCGCCGTTTGTGGCAGTTTCAGGTTCAATTGGTATAAACCCTAGAAAATGTAACGGACTCGAGCTGTTACTTTCTAACTCTACTGTTGTATTGGATAATGTCAATAATTTTAATAATGACGGCTCAAGTCCAACCTGAAGTGCCACGCATCCTGACACAACTGGGGAACTACGCGGGGAATTACGCGGGGAATTACGCGGTGAATTACGCGGGGAATTCGATGCTGAAGGCATCAATTGAAGAGTTTTGCCAGAAGCTTCATGCCGCAACTTATCTCTAAAAGTAATCCAATTTTTTTTATTAAACTCAGATTCAGTTGCGCTACATTCCGGAAGTAGGATCTCTAGCATACCTAAATCAGTCCATTGACCGGTATTCTCCAAACAATAATTGAGCATACCTGCTGGCAGGGTTTGTTTGGCATCAAAAGGTAATGGATTGTCTAATAATCCAATAAATATATCCAAAGATAAAATAGGATCTGGGCTCCAGACATATCCAGCCAGAGTGCTGTAACAAGTGTCATGCATAACCAAAAGCGCTATATTAAACGCCGAAACAATCGCTTCCGAACAAAACAAGCCCTGGGTTTCACCATCTTCCTCGGGAATAAGTGGCAAAGCATGTATCATCTCGAAGTATTGGGCATAATTTATGCTATAAGTGCTTTTTCCATGCGACTCCTGAATCTTTCCTATGTTGCTACGATCCGGATTATCTAAGAAACCACCAAGACAATCTAGCTTATTTACTAATAAATCGCGCTTTTTCGTAGTTGCAAACTGCACCTGATGCTCAACCCAACGCAATAAAATACCAACAGCAACCTGAGCCAAGTTTCTATTTACTGGACGCATAACATGGTATGCGCACATAGTATCCGGTATATTTAACCGATTTAACATCACAGAATTATATTTTCCAGTAGTTGCATGTATTATATAAGCCTCACCGTTCTTATGGGTTGCATACACAGCAACATGTTCAGCGACGCCGCTTGTATTCAAAAAATAAATCAGATCGCCAGTCAGTAGTTCAGATGCATTTAGCATGGATTAAGCCCTGTTTTTAAACCTTATTGCTATTATACATGATTGATTGGTTAAAATATATACCCTAAAGGTATATGTTGATATTACAGTGATCCTTGCATTTTTAGATGAAAATCAATTATCATATTTTTTTATGTTTTACTTCTGTTAACAATAAGTAAACGTATGCTTTTATTGGCGAATTGCTCATGATACTTTCTGCTTTAAACGCAATCTCACCGGTTGACGGTCGTTACTCTGAAAAAACTGCTGGTATTCGTGCCTATTTTAGCGAATACGCCTTGATTTATCATCGCGTATTCGTTGAAATACGCTGGATTGAGTCTTTGGCCAACAATCCTAATATCCCCGAGGTTCCAGCCTTTTCCAGTCAAACACATGCTTTTTTGCAAAGTATTTTAGCCGACTTTAATGAGTCCCAAGCTTTAATTGTCAAAAAATACGAACAACAAACTAATCATGATGTTAAAGCAGTTGAATACTATCTAGCAAATAAATTCGAAGAATCGGATGAGTTAACACAAGTGAAGAGTTTTATTCATTTTGCCTGTACATCCGAGGATATCAATAATCTAGCATATGCATTAATGATGAAAGAATGTATTGCACATGTGATTAAACCCATGCTCGCTGAAATCTCCGGTGGTATTACCTTGCTGGGCAAATATCATGGTGATGCACCCATGCTGGCACGTACACATGGACAAGCGGCAACGCCTACGACTATGGGCAAAGAGCTCATTAATTTTGCCGCACGCTTAAAGCGTCCAATGCAGCAACTAGCTGAAGTTTTGATCCCGGGCAAATGTAACGGTGCCGTCGGCAATTATAATGCGCATATAGTAGCGTATCCACAAGTAAATTGGCGCGAACATTGCGCACATTTTGTTTCATCATTAGGCCTGTCATTTAGTGCATACACAACGCAAATCGAACCGCATGATGGCGTAGCTGAGGTATCGCACTTAATGATCCGTATCAATAATATTTTATTAGATTATGTGCAAGATGTTTGGACCTATATCTCATATGGTTACTTCAAGCAAAAAACAGTTGTAAATGAAGTAGGTTCTTCGACTATGCCGCACAAAGTTAATCCCATTGACTTCGAGAATGCCGAAGGCAATCTCGGACTTGCAAACACATTATTCGAACACTTTGCCAACAAGCTGACGCACTCTCGATTACAACGTGACCTGTCGGACTCTACAGTACTCCGTAATGTTGGCGTAGCTTTTGCCTACTCATTGATTGCTTATCAGTCAATTGCTAAAGGCAATGCTAAATTACAGATCAACTCACGCGCATTAAATCAAGACCTAAATGCCCATTGGGACGTACTTACCGAGGCCATACAAACTGTAATGCGCCGTTACCACCTGCCCAATGCCTATGAGCAATTACGCGACCTTAGCCGTGGACAAGATTTAGATCACGAAACATTGTTGCGTATGATCAATGCGTTAGCCATCCCAGACGACGCCAAACAAAATTTACTAGAACTAACGCCAGAAAAATACATCGGATTAGCCCAACAGTTAGTTAAGGCGTTTTCATGAAAAATGCCTTGATGAAAGAAGGCAAAGAACATGCAGTTGATGTTTTGGTCATTGGTACTGGGCTGGCAGGACTGTATTATTGCTTACAACTTGTAGAACACAAACCCAAAATAAAAATAGCCTTAATTAGTAAAGTTGAAGTTGAAGAATGTAATAGTCGGTATGCGCAAGGAGGCATTGCCGCGGTAAGCTTGTCAAATGATTCTTTTGCATCACATATTAGCGACACCTTATCTGCTGGAGATGGTCTATCCTACCTGCCTACGGTTGAAAACATTATTCATCAAGGTCCTGCAGCAATAGAACAATTACGCCAATACTCAGTAAACTTTTGCTCAGATAACCTGGCTCAAGAAGGTGGTCATGAGCATCGAAGGATTTATTATACAGGAGACCAAACCGGCCTAACTATGACCACAGCATTACTGCATGAATTAAAAAAACATCCAGGAATTCTTATTTTTGAAAATCATGTTGCGGTGAATCTAATCACCCGGGATCATCCACATAGAGTTGATGATCAAGGCGAAGTTCTTGGCGCTTATATTTTAGATTGTAAAAAACATATTATTCATCTTTTTATAGCTAATTGTGTTGTATTAGCTACTGGAGGTGCCGGTAAAACCTACCGCTATACGACTAATCCGATGGTCGCAACTGGTGACGGGGTCGCAATGGCATACCGTGCAGGTGCACGCTTAGGTAATATGGAGTTTTATCAATTCCACCCTACCCTATTATATCATCCGCTGATAAATAATTTTTTAATTTCAGAAGCAGTCCGCGGCGAAGGGGCGCTACTTAAAAATGCAGATACAGGTGAGCGCTTTATGTCGCGCTACTCTCCAGATCATCAAGAATTGGCAACACGTGATGTGGTCGCACGTGCTATCTTCAATGAAATTGAAAATAGTGAGCAACCTTTTGTTCACTTAGATATAACACACCAACCAAAATCATTTTTAAAACAGCGTTTCCCGCAAATTTATACCACGCTACATGAAATTGGGATTGATATCAGTCAAGACCTAATCCCAGTAGTGCCGGCTGCGCATTATCAATGCGGCGGTGTCTTAACTGATTTGAGTGGGCGTACTGATTTAAAAAGATTATATGCGATTGGAGAAGTTGCCTTTACTGGCTTGCATGGTGCCAACCGTTTGGCAAGTAACTCATTACTTGAGGCCGTGGTTATGGCCGCAAATGCTGCCAAACACACTCAACATTATTTAGAGAATCCATTATCGACTAGAGATAATATACCGCACTGGCACTTTCCTTCGCTGGTAAATACTCGCCGAGCCAGTCAAATTAATGCCCATTGGCGCAGCCTGCGTGGTGAAATGACGTCTTATGCTGGTATAATTCGTACAGAAGAAGGTTTAACCGATATTTTGCAATTAATTATGAAACGGCATAAGATCGTGGAAGATTATTATTGGAAACATAATATTACACTTGATTTCATTGAGTTACGTAATATACTTTTGAATGCCGAATTAATTGTACGTGCTGCTATTGCGCGCAGGGAGTCCAGGGGTGGACATTTTCGCGAAGATTTTCCTGGTAAACTATCTATGCCCAGGGAAAGTATTTTGCGCATGAACGCGCCATATAGCCCATATCCAGACATGGCTTAGGAGCGAATAACTATGTTTAAACCCAGCGTAATTTTTCAACCTGAACAAACCACTATGCACATCACAAATGACATGCAAATTTGTCAAAGTGACTACCCTCTTGACTGGTATCCAGCAGAATTTATGCAGTATGCCGAAGAATATCAAGCCCTGAAAGATCGCAGGCTCACCACTGTTTTGCACTGGATGCAGCCTTATATGCAGCGCGCGATTGATCATTTCGGCGATAAATTATTATTATTAGCCCATTATTACATGGGCGGAGATATTGTTAGATTAATTGAGCAATTTGGTGGAAAGATTGGTGACAGCTATCAGCTGGCCAAAATGGCAGCGCAACATCCAGAAAAATCAATTATTGTTGAATCAGCGGTGCATTTTATGGCTGAGTCCATATCAATACTGGCATTACCACATCAAGAAGTATACATCACCAATCCAAAATCTGGCTGTACTATGGAAATGTGGGCCAAAGATTTTATGGTGGAGCCGGCTTTTTTAGATCTTAACCAGCGTTACGGCGCAGAAAATATTTTACCGATTTGTTATATGAATACTTCAGGGCGAGTCAAAGCTATGACTGGCGCGCAAGGAGGCGCCGTTTGTACCAGCTCAAACGTGAAGAAAATTGTTCAATGGGCCCGCACTAAAAATAAAAAAATCTTATTTATTCCTGATCAACATATGGGAGAAAACGTTGCCTATTGGCTGGGTTTGAAGCATCTGGCATATTGGCCTGGCGGCACAGCCGGAGCACAATACTCACTTACAGCACAGAACCAAGCTACGCTGGATAAATTTGATCGTGCAGAAATGATTTTATTTGCCAGCGAGTGCGCGGTACATACCGTTTATCAGCCCGAGATGTGTGAGTATTGGAGGCAACAAGGTTACGCTACAATCGTACATCCTGAATGCAGAAATACTGTGATCCGTACCGCTGATCATGCTGGTTCAACTGCATTTATTTGGGATCATGTAGTAAACGACCGATCGCAGACAAAACACTATGCAATTGCGACTGAGAATCACATGGTTGATAATCTCAAACAGCATTGTGCAGCATTAGGTATTACCGTAGTTAATTTAGCACAAGCAGCAGAGATCGGCAGTATGGGTTGTGGTTGTGCAACCATGTCACGTAATGATCCGCCACATCTGGTGGCTTTGTTAGATCTACTTTATCAAGGAAAGTCGCTGCCATATCATCAAGTATGTGCCGGCGATGTGGTCAATGAATTTACCGGATCACGGCAAAGGTTACAAACCACAGATCAAGATTGGGTGATTAAACATGCGCGCATGGCATTACAAAAAATGATTGATATAACTGAAGACAAATGCTAATCCAACAGTTGCATCAACTAGATAATTTGTTATAATGCTAACACTTCTGTGCCGGGGTGGCGGAATTGGTAGACGTGCCGGACTCAAAATCCGGTGGTGGTGACACCGTGTCGGTTCGAGTCCGACCCTCGGTACCATTGAGTAGTTTATTAACACTTCTCAATGGTTAGCAACATAACATAACCTCTTGATTTTATTCTAAATATATAATTTTTTCTTACAAGAACTAAGGTAAAAGCATATTCTTAGTATTACAAACCTAAAGACTCAACTCACTATTCGTCTATACGATGCTTTCTCTAATAAAATGTCTGCTTTTTTACAGGGAGAATCTATGAAGTTATCTGTAAAATCATTGATCGTTAGCGCTTCTATTGCCCAAGGCAAAGCAACACTGAGCGCTTGTTGACCATTACTGAGTAGCAAATGATGCGGAGTAAAGATCACGGTTGTCGTGTCGCTATCGTGTTGCATCATAAAGTGGATTAAACGCACACTGTGTGCTATAATATAGCATTAAAAGATTCATATAAGTCTAGAATATAGCAGATATTCAGACTGCAATTAAATTATCAGCCAGATTTAAGCCCACAGATAATAACTTGAAAGGAGCATATAAGCCATGTTCAGAATACTCGGTCAATTAATGCAATCCTGTAGAATCAGGCCACAGGAAACAATACATACGTCTCAAACTGATAGTCCTTCTACCTCAGAAGCATCAACGCCAGACAAAATCCAAAATGCTCACGATTTACGTGCTCTTATGCTAGCAGGGATCAACATAGTTAACGAAGATCAATGGCCTGATACCCCAGAGAAGTTAATTGCATTATCAGATGAAGAGTTAGCTCAATTACAAGGTGTACAACACAACAAAAACATTCAACTAATTGAATTATTTAAGCAATGTATCGCTTCTCACTGCACTGATCAACAGGTTTTTTTGACCAACTCAGGTACTAATCAACTCAAATCAGCATCACCTGCAGATTTAACCCAAGATCAAATAAAAAGCCTGGATGATTTGAGCAAAAATACAGATTTGGCACGGATAATTTTATTGGTAGATGACAGTCTGCTCAATCTTAAACTGCTATTTACGAAAGTAAGCCTTACTATCGAACCATTAATTAGACAGATCAAGTCTGAGGCTCTCAGCAAATTAAAGCCGGATAGATGGCAAGATCAAGGGTTTGTTATTGAACGTCTGGGCAACTTAGCCATTATTTGTGCCGCAAATGGACTAATTGCTGGCAAGATAGTCGAAATAACAGCGATTAAAGCAACCATTACTGATCAAGAAATGCCGGGCATGCTCGGAACGGACTTAATTAAATTTATACGCAATCTAGAACTTGAAGGATCTCGTACACGAATGCAGATTGCTTTACACACAGCCTTGAAACTAACTGGCGGGGAATCAGATCAAGATATCGATCTTTATCTTCAAAAGGGTGAGCTCCAGGATACGGCGTTGCGAGTGTTCTTTGATGCAGCGGAATTGTTCTCAGACATCAATCCGCCGCAGCAGTCCCTCCGACCACCTCAAAACATAAATTAATTTTTAAAAAGGTGTTTATATGAGAACTCGACTTATCACTGCGATTATGGCGTGTGATTCTAATGGTGGCATTGCATACAAAAATGAACTCCCATGGAGAGTGCGTGATGATGAGATCTTTTATATTGAAATGATAAAAAATAAAGTTATAGTTTTAGGTTATAAAACTTATCTAAACATGTCTGAGGAAATATTATCCTGTTGCCATTGGGTGATCTTTTCCCATAATCCTGATAGAAAACCTCGTAATGACTGTGAACATTCAACCACTTTTGTTAGTGGGATTGAAGATTTTATCAAAATGGACATCTTTGGACAAGATATAGAATTTTATATGATTGGTGGTGCAGAAATAGCCTCACTGTTCTTACAACATAACCTGATCGATCAGTTTTTTATAACGCATATAAACAAGCAATGTATCAGCGATCAATTTATTCCACTAGATAAGGTTATCTGGTGGCCGCAAAAATGCTTGCAGCAGACGGATGAATGTTCATTTAATTATTATATGAATCCATTGAGCCCGAACTTAAGCTGGACGTCATTGCCATAATCATCCAAAGTTACATTATAGGTCTGGTCCGGTTACAGACCAATAATAAAATATCATTTGGACGATTTTCGTGTTAATATCGCGCACTATATCTATCCAGAGAACATTAAAGATGAATAACTCATACATAAAAAATCTTTCAATTATGGCATTAGCTGCTTGTTTCATGTGGACCCAACATTTAAATGCTGATGTATTGCCAACTGATGCCGCTTATTGCGTACAATCTGGTGGTTCTGTTGAGCTTATGCCTGCAGAATTTATGACGCATAATGGTCGAGTGCTGGGTCAGTCTAAATCCTTTTGCACATTTTCGGCTGACAATGGATTTATTGCAATCGGCCTGGAAACTTTTGCCTCGCCAAAGCCTAGTATTGCTGCAACTTATATTAAAACCCTAGCAGAGATTGATGAAAACTCTGATTTGTGGAAAGGAACTTCGGCAAACCCATCTTATAAAGTATGTAAAAATCTCAACGGCACCATGATTGGATTTGGATTCAACGGTTCTTTTACTAACGCATTAGGCGCCGTGGATATTTGTGTTTTCGGTGATGGTAGCATGGTCAGTGCTTGGTCATTAATCTACATGGCTAATCATCGTGATGGTTATGATGCTATCAAACAACAAGTTAGAGCTGCACCGATGTAAATCAAGTAGAACTAAGACTGGCCGTCAGTATTATCCAAAATTAGCTGAAGGCCAGCCAATATATCAAGATGGTGTGGCGTCAATGGCAATGTCGCTTTTCCTAAAATGCTATATAAATTTTTCTGCTGACCCAAGCGCAGTGCATTTAAGTGAAGTTGTACAGTAGCCATATCACCACGTTGTATCGGCCCAGTAAGTGCATGCGCAGGTTCGGATTGTTGACAGATTTGATCTACTGTACCTTGCATCAAGTTTACCACTAAATTCATGGCCATTTTTTTATCAACCCCGGCATCCAGCAAGCATAACCAAGATTGCTGCGCCAAAGTAACTATATAATTACTCGCAAAAACAGCAGCAGCATGATATACAGCTTTGAAATTTGGGTCGATTTCATGTGTGATGGCACCAATTAACTTTAATAACGGTTTTAATAAAAATACAGCCGATACATCACCTTCAATGGTACAATATGTACCGCTGAATTTCTCCAGACTGATATTTGGACTAGAAAAACTGCGTAAAGGATATACTCCGGCCACCTTATAGCCCAGTGCATGTAATGGGGATAAGATGGTGCAACTTAATGCGCCACTGCAATGTACTATTACACTATTCGGCCTATAAATACCGTCCAAACATATTTGATCTACTATGCTGGAAATAATATCATCAGGGGTCGTCAATAATGTGATCTCGGCAGGTGGTAATTCGCATATATACTGGCATGCAGTTCCAGAGCCAATAAAATTTATGGCGTTTTGTGCTGATTCGATTGTTTGATTACAAATTCCACCAACAACAACACCGGCGTCGCGCACCAACAGCGCACCTAATGTCTTGCCAACACGTCCAGCACCGATTATATTGACATTCAAAGCTGACATAGAATAAATTGCTCTTTGACTATGATCTGTATCATAAAACATTGCCAATAATATTAGGACGTATTGAGCATAAAATCAATATGTACGCAACAAAATATAGCTGCAGAACGGTTCATATTCGTTTTATTTATCCAAATGTAATCTGTATACTAACCTAAATTCTTCAATGGTTATTTGGGTTTTAATGCTTCGTATCGCAACACGTAAAAGCCCTTTGGCATTGTGGCAAGCTGAGTCTGTGCGTGCACAATTATTAATATACTGGCCACTACAAAAGATTAGCCTGATTCCTATGGTTACATCAGGTGATCGCTGGTTACAAGGCCGACTCCAGTCAGTTGGTGGTAAAGGATTATTTGTTAAAGAATTAGAAGAGGCTTTGCTGGATGATCGGGCTGACTTTGCAGTGCATTCAATGAAAGATGTACCTGCAGCCTTTCCAGCTGGACTTGGTTTAGCTGCAATTTGTAAACGTGATCATCCTCTGGATGCTTTTATTAGCCTTAAATATAAAAGTTTAAACGATTTGCCAATCGGTGCATGCATTGGTACCTCTAGTCTGCGTCGACAGTCACAATTACTCGCTTATCGGCCTGACTTGGTGATCCATCCTTTGCGCGGAAATATTAATACTCGCATAAAAAAACTTGAAGCTGGTGAATTTGATGGAATAATCCTGGCTCGCGCAGGCTTAGAACGTATGGGTTTAATAAGCTTGATCACTGAAACTTTAAGTGAAAATATAATGCTACCTGCCTGCGGTCAAGGAGCATTAGGTATAGAATGTAAATTAGATCGCGTGGATCTAATTAAATTACTCGCGCCACTTAATGACCTAAAAACGGCCGTTTGTATTAAATGTGAACGTGAGGTGAATCGGCGTCTGGGCGGTAATTGCCATGTGCCGTTAGCTGTATATTGTCAATATATGCCTGATAATGAATTATACCTACAAGCAAAAATCGTCACACCTAACGGTGACTTAATCTTGAGTGATGTAAAACGTGGACCTCAAATGCAGGCTATGTCATTAAGCGAACAATGCGCAAATGATTTACTAGCTAACGGAGCTGACGAACTTTTGAAAAACTTATGAATCAGCCTAAATGTTTATTAAATACTAGGCCTTTAGAACAGGGTATTGCTTTAAACAAATCCATTGAGGACATTGGCTGGCACGCGGTGCATTGGCCGGCATTGATAATACAACCTACGCCAGAAATCTGGATCAATGCCATGCCTCAATTGGACTTAATCCAAACAGCTATTTTTATCAGCCCCAATGCCGTGCATTTCTTTTTCAAAACATTACAACAAAACAATCATTCATGGCCAGAAAAAATACAGACACTAGCATTGGGACTGGCCAGCGCCGATGCCCTGCGCGGATATAACATCAATTCAACGTGTATACCCATGATGGCAGACAGCGAAAACCTCCTAGATATGCCCGAGTTAAAGAATGTCAGTAGCCGTCAAATTTTGTTAATCAAAGGTGTGGGTGGACGAGAACTAATAGAAGTCAGTCTGGCTGCCAGTGGTGCAAATATACATAAGTTAGATGTTTATCAGCGTGCTGCTCCCACAGAACTCAGCGATGAACTGATGCATTTATGGAAAAAAGATGCAATCGATCTTATACTATTTACAAGTCAACAATCTATGCAGAATCTATGGTGTTTACTTGAAGAACCTGCTCGAATATGGATGTGTCGCACACCATGCTTGGTAATTAGTCCACGTCTAGCCGCAGCGGCTAAATCATATGGCGTTCACTCAGTTATACAAACCACATGGCCCAATATGATCAATACAATCAAGGAATTTACCCATGACGACTCCAGAAACAATTCCCAAACAAAGTAGTAGCTCAAATATTATCATTCCATCTATATTAAGTGTGTTAATTGTACTCATGGGCATAACACTGCTGTATGTATACCTGGACACTCAGGCTAAAAATCAGTCAATTCGCAATTTGATACACCGCGTAACTAAGCTGCAGTCAATCACCCAAACTAACATTAATAAAGAACATCTGGCCACAGTAAACGCCCTGGATATACAGAGCCAAGCTATCCGGCAATTAGAAAATAAAATCACACTCAATGCTCAGGAAAAAGTATCAGAACCATCTGATGATACTTTCACTGTCAACAAAGCACATGCATTGCTCGATCTTGCACAAACAAACGCTTATTGGACTGATGATACACGTACCACTGTGGCACTATTAGATCAAGCAGACACTCTGCTAGCTCAAACCAAAAATCCTAAAATGCTGCCCATTCGTGCCGCTATAGCCAGAGAGCGTACACATCAACTAAATGTTCAGCACGTTGATGTGATCCGTATTTTATCGCAATTAGCAGCAGATCAAACATTAATAAATACACTACCACTCAAACAAATTGATCCAAATCCATCAATTAAACCTGGTGTAACTAATGCAGTGCAATCTGCATGGGAAAAGCTGCAAAGCCTGATAATTTTAAGTCATCATGATGCTGCAACACCGGTAACCCTTACATTCACTGATGCAATATATATGCGTGCGGCCTTGTCTTTAGATTTTGAAAATGCACAATGGGCTGTATTACATAATCAACCAGCAATTTTCATATTATCTTTAAAGGATGCCGTACGGATTTTAAATCGAGGATTTGATCAGCATGCTAGTGCTCAATTAAAAAAACATCTAATCGAATTACAACAGCAAACAATAAATATCAAAACACCAATCACGCAAGATTTTAGTCTGGGAGAATCAGCATGATGTTACGAGTGTTAGTTTTATTTATCATATTAATGGCTTCGATTACTATTGGACTACAATTACACCAAGATCCTGGACATGTACTCATCGCTTTTCATCATTGGACCATAGAATCCACACTTGGAGTGGCATTAATCGCTATAATTATGTTTTTTTTAGTTTTACGCTTGATCGGCTGGCTGATATCCAGCATCTCAAATGCCCCGGGCAAATATATTAAATGGCTTAAATCCAAGCGCACTCAACGCGCAGAAAAACAAACCCGCCAAGGTCTGATTGAATTTACCGAAGGTCAATGGAAATTAGCTAAAAAACATTTAACTCATGCAATGCCGGATACCAGTGACCCTTTGGTCAATTATCTAACTGCAGCACGTGCAGCACAAGAACTCGGTGATTCCGTCTTACGCGACCACTACCTTGAGCAAGCCAGAGTAGCCGTGCCAGACGCAGAGATCGGTATCTCTTTAACTAAATCCGAACTGCAGATAGATAATCGGCAGTTTGAGCTAGCACTGCGTACCCTAGAGGATCTACACGCACGCGTACCAAATCATCCATACGTTTTAAAACATTTAATACAAGTAAATTCTGCCATGGGCAATTATGCGCAATGTATGTTGCTGTTGCCTGAGTGCAAACGTTTGCACGTCCTGCCAAAAAATCAACTACAGGCACTGGAACAAAAATTATATCTGCAGACTTTGCAGGAACATATCCTTAATGATGAATTAGATACAATAAATTCATTTATCGATAAATTACCTAAAGAATTAAGCAATGATTCAGCGATCCAAACTACATATGCGGATTACTTGATTCGTAAACAACAAGATATCACTGCTGAAACCATTTTGCGTAAAGGATTACAAATCAAACTAGATGATGCGATGTTAGATCTTTATGGTCAACTTACATCAGGATGTGCAGAACGCACTTTTATAGTGAAACTATTGAAAAAGCAACCAAATAACGGCAGGCTCTGGTTATGTTTAGCCCAAATCGACACTAAGAACAGCTTGTGGGGGCAGGCAATACATGCCTTTGAAAGTAGTATTCAAGCACAACCTACACCCCAGGCATATGCTGGATTGGCGACCTTATTTGAACAGCTAAACGACAAAGAACAGGCATTAAAAATCTACCGAGCTGGACTGGATCTGGTCTTGTGCAAAACGCTTGTGAATACGCTTGACTAAGTTTGTATGAATATCACCAAAACCACGATTACTCATAATTAAGACAGCATCGCCGGCTCTTAGTTTAGGGACCATGGCATCTAATAAATCAGTAACCCCGCCGCATTGTACATATGATACAGAAGATTTTTTTGAAAACATTTCAAGATTCTCTGTTTTAGAACTCAAGCAATAAATAAGATCTACTGCCTGTAAAGCATTAACCATTACATCATCATGAATACCTGATCGCATTGTATACGAAGCAAATTCTAATACTGCAATAATTCTTGTATGCCTGGCGCTATTATGTAATGCCTGAGTGGTCTTCATAATTGCCGTTGGATGATGCGCAAAATCATCGTAAACCGTTATGCCGTATTGATTTAACTTAACTTCTAAACGTCGTTTAACCGGAGTAAATACGCTCAATGCAGCCGCGGCAAGCTTTGGATCAACGCCCGCACGTGCACTCGCTGCAATCGCGGCCAATCCATTTTCTACATTAAAGTGTCCCATTAAATCCCACTCAACTTGAGCGACTGGACACCCTTTATGCCAAACCACAAAAACTCCGCCACTGGGATCTAAGACTTCAGCACGCCAATCTGACTGGCCGTGCAAAGATATTGTTTGATGCTCACTCCATAATCCGCGTTCTAAAACTTGATTTAAGGCTGTATCATGCTGTGGAGATAAGACTAAACCATTTGCGGGTATAGTCCGTAAAAAATAATGAAATTGCGTTTGAATTGCAGCTAAATCAGGATAAATATCTGCATGATCAAATTCTAAATTATTTAAAATCGCAATTTCTGGACGATAATGCATGAATTTAGGACGTTTATCAAAAAACGCACTGTCATATTCATCGGACTCAATCACAAACCATTCGCCGGTTCCTAGCTGAGCACTAGTATTAAAATCAGAAGATACACCACCAATTAAAAATCCAGGCTGCAGTCCAGCATAATGTAAAATAAAAGCCAACATCGATGTTGTCGTGGTTTTTCCGTGTGTACCAGCAACGGCAATCACACGATAACGCGGCAAGATTTCCTGAGCCAACCATGCTGGTCCAGAAGTATATGATTTACGCGCATCTAAAATCGCCTCAACCACAGGCATGCCGCGCTTTAGTGCATTACCGACTATTACTCGATCAGCACTTAAGGCGGCCTGGGTGCTATCATAACCATCGGTCCAGCTGATATTATTTTCAGTTAATAAATCACTAATCGGCGGATAACAAGCGGTATCACTACCAGTCACAACATGACCCGATGCACGCGCAAGCAATGCCAGCGCACTCATAAAAGTTCCACTTATCCCTAAAAAATGTAAATGCATGCCAACCTCATGGAGTTAATTTTTTATGCGCCACACCTTTGTGATCAATACTAACTTGTTGAACCACTGGATCAGTCCATGGTCCAGTTACTTTGTACGTATAACCACTAATTTTTTGCATGCCTGTATTAATAATTTTACTCGCAACCCAAGTTGCAATTCCGGCCACAGGACCACCAGCAATTGTAGCCACTACGGGTAAACTAGCCGCAATGTAGGGTGAGATCCGTAAATCAATATCATATAAATGACGCTGCAAATCTAAATCACCGGTCATGCCAGCATATGCTACAGGTCCATCAACATAGCTATCTTGAGTGTTCATAATACCGTTTTTCAGCAGGAAACTGCCTTTAAACACATCAAAGGTATAACCTTCCTCAGATAAGTCACTGAAGTCCAGAGTAAGTCTGCGCGGGATTGTTTGTAAACTTAATATACTTAATAATTTACCAAACCCGAGTTTTTTTTCTGTTTCAGGATCTAAATGACTAACCCGTCCCTTTTTAAAAGTAACTTGCATTTGCCCGGTGCATCTAGCTAATGAAAAATCGTTATATCCACCGGTCCAAGCTCCCTCAAAATCAATCTGACCCTGACGTGCATGCACAGCCGGAGTAATCGATAAACGTTCTAAACTTTTTCCCAGATCTTGAATCTGGAGTTTTGCAACCACATTGGTTTTATTTTTAAGGCCTTGCATGATCCAGTCTCCATGCGCATCCAAAGCATATTCTGGTGTATATAAATGAGCCTGCTCTAAAATCCAGTGATCAGTTGTTCGATGGCCTTTTAAGGCCAAGCTACCTAGTTCTATCTGCCCGACTTTCAATAAATCAATCGTTAGATCCAAATTAGGTAAATTAGCTGGTGTTAGCTTTATATGTGATTCTTTAACTGTTTGTTGTGGCTTATCCAGCCATAAATGCTGTACATGACCGGTAATTACATTGTCTTTAATATAATAATGCAGTTGTGCTGTGATATTACGTTGTTGAACATCAAGCGCCCAATGATTACTGGTGATTGGTTGTGCTTTGATCGACAAATCTTTGTACATATTATCCAAGAACCATGCGTGATGTACCTCTAGATTAACTGAACTTATGTGGTCTAAAAATGAATTTTGATCTATTTGAGGCTGGGAAAACACTTTGTGCCATGCGTCGGCCTTAAACTCTGGGATTTTACCAGCAATCCTCAGGCCTGCCGTGGCTGGCAAAGTTGCCGATCCAGTTCCAACATGGATTTCACCCTTACGCAATACCAAACCTTTTTTGGTAGGTCCAAATAAAGCGACACTGCTTAGTGTATCCTTGTAAGATAAGCTAAAATCAATATTTTTTTCTTGATAGAATACTGCTTTTATCACCAAAGGTGCCTGTTCGTCAGCGGATTTACCGTACGGTGCCGGCAAGTCTATAGCCATGCCGGCCAGTGAAGTAGAAAGATTCAAATAAGCTGGTTGAGCTGGGTTATCATATAAAGTTAGTCCACTGTCTACTTTAATTGGTCCGTGCATCAAAAAGCTCAATGGAAATTCAAATGTACGGCGTAACTCTTCTGCAGTCACTGTTCCTTGCAGGTTAATTTGCGTGTGTGGCTCAGGATCTGTAAAAGATTCAGCCGTCAAGCTCATAGGTGCACTAGCGATTGTGCCAGTTAATCTGCCGTCAGTAAGGCCGTGTTCATTGAACTGCAACACACCAGATAATTGATCTACACTGATATCCTGTGCAAAACCATGAATTAAACCAGGATTATGATCAAAAGACAGACTTCCTTTGGCATAGACCTGATCCCGAGCCGTATATAAAGGTAAATCTAAGCTTAGATCTAAATCTACAGGATCCTGTAATTCAAGCAAACTCAATTTATTTAAACGTCGCCTGAGAGGACTCGCAAATACATATGCCTTCATATCGGCCGCCAAAGCTTGCACGCGACCATGAATTAATAAGACTTCCTGCCCCAGGCCTATGCCGTCAATGCCTACGTTGGCTTGTAGAACTGGCACACCTTGCAATATCGCATGATCAACATTTGCGTCCAAATGACGCTGATTGACGGTAATATCCGCGTCAATATCATTATTTACCGGCCAATCTTTATTAATTAATAAATCAACGCCATTCACATGACCCTGCACAGTAAAGGTTCCAGTATGATCATCAAAAGGAAAATTAGCCCATTTGCCATTAATCTCTAATCTACCACTCGCGGTACCTATACGAGTAACATCATGCATTAACCATTCAGCTAATTTTGGCTTTAACTCATCTGTGGGCAAATATGCTAATAACGATGCAGCATCTTTAGCATAAAATTCTGCTGTAACACGTACTTGACGATCATTTACAGATAAAGCCTGATCCACCGCCCCCTGCGCACTCATGACTAACTGTGGATGACGCAGAACAAATCGATCCATACTGATGCGTAAACCATTACTTAATCTTTGCCAATTCCAAGCCGCATTTACCATTTTAAAGGTCAAAGGTTTTGTGTTTTTTGGAATAATCGTCGTATTTTCACTGTCTAGTTCTAAACGTCCAGAGGTTGGCTGCCATGCCAATACTCCAGACAAATCTTGAACTCCAGGAAATTCATCGGTTGCATGCCAACCTAAATGATCAAAGCGTACTAAGATTGTATCGAACTGACCTTTAGTACAAGACCATTGTAAATCATGTAGCTCACCCTCAGGCTGCCAACGCAGTAAATTTGCAATATCCATTGACCAGGGTAAATCAAGCGCAAATAATGGCCGCAACCATACTATTTTAGTGAAACCACGATAAATATCTGCTGCACGCTGATACTCTAATGAGAATGAGTTTTCTGGCCAAACCAAACCATCTAAAGTCACTTGCACCCGATCACCGCTCAACTGCCAACCTTTTTTAGTATTTTTCCAGTCCAAATTCGCACTAAATGACTGGAACACATGCTTTGATGGATCGCCGTGATGTTTCCACGCTAACGGCTGTGCATGTACATGAGATTGCACCGAACTTAACTTGCCAGAATTAAGATCAAACCATAACTCAACATTAGCTTTACCGGTCTGAATTACGTATGTGCTCTCGGGAAAAAATCTTTGCCATTGCGCAGGAAACATATGTTGCATAGAAACATATACGTGCCCACTTGGTTGCAAAATATGTGCTGCATCAATGGTTAAATCTGCAACAAAGTTAAAATCAGTGGGGTGTTTTTGCAACACTCTAGCACCACCATTTAATCGATAATGGCCAGTTGATTGTACACTGGTAAAATTCAAGTCACCTAACTTAAATAAAGTGCCATCATTCAAATATAAATCAACCGAAGCATGCTTGATAACCATTTTTTGCTGAGCTAATAAACCCTCCAAAACCGGCAAGGCTATACTGCTATCCACGCGCATAACCTGTGATCCGCTGGGATTCAAACCTTCCAGGTCCCAACTATTATGGGTTTGATGCAAAATCAAGTGCACGTCTTCCATATACAAAACCCCTGGCTGAATTTGTAATTGCCAGAGTGAGCGAAAAACATTGATCCCCAACCATAACTTCTTGAGTTCAATTACATGATGTTGTGCGTCTGCAATTGTAATTCCATCCATTTTTAATACCGGATGAAACCAATACCAACTGGTTTCCAAATCATGAATTTTTACTGGTTGTCCGAGTAATAAAGATAAGTGCTGCTCAATATTACCTTTGTACTGTTTTGCCCACGGGGTTAATGCACGAAATGCTGTAAAAATAACTGCCAAAAAAATTAAAAAAACAATTGCCGGCACTCTGGATTTACGTAGTATCTTGAGCAATAACCGTCTTGATCCCGCGATCATTGCGACACCAAATCAACGCCCTTAGGTCGTTTAAACTTAAATAAACTAGCCGGCAGATTTTGATTGATTTTCACGGCAGTGAAATTAATGGTGGTGTGCTGACCTAAAGAATCAACAAAAGACAAGCCAACCCAGGATGCCGCATCAAAAATCAAGGTAACTTGCTGAAAGCCCGCTTGAGCCGAGATTGCGTTCAACACAAAATAAGTTTTATTGCCTTTATTTTCTTGTGTGATCTTAAATGACTTCGACAAACTTTTTGTATTTCCACTTAAAAAAATCCCTACAGCACCACCTACCCCACGTGCTTGTGATTTTACTGATACCTGCTCCAAAGCTGGTTCATACAACCAAATACGTTTGCCATCTGCAATCAACCATTGAACTGCAGGATGCACGGTATGCCATAAAAAATGGCGTGGTTTAGCCAGTGCCATTGTGCCTGAAGATCTGGAGTCTGCATGCCGCTTGCTGTGGACTGTTTGTGTGTAATTAGCCACGATAGTTTTAATATTATTTAATCTAGACTGTAAATTATCATCTGCCGTTTGAGAGAATGCACCCGTTGCGCAACACCAGCCAATACATACCATCCAATATCTAAGCCATTTTGCAGGTAATATATTTTTACCAAACTTATTCATATTGAATCCTTTCTATTAGTCAGTTATTGGCATGGCCAAAACATCACGAAATCCACCTTCTAGCGGTCCCACCAAGCCTGTGCGTTCCATCTCTTCCACTAAACGTGCAGCACGATTATAACCAATCTTAAACCGGCGTTGTACCGCTGAAACACTGGCCTTGCGCGTTTGTATAATAAATTCAACTGCTTGATCATACAAGGCATCGATTTCCTCGGTATTCGCCGACTCTTCACTACCACCATCAGCACCATCACTTTTTTGTTGCGTAATTTCTTCTATATAATCCGGCAGACCACGCGCACGCCAATCGTCAGCAATACGATGCACTTCCAGATCATCTACAAAGGCACCATGCACACGTAATGGTGCGCCTGTGCCCGGAGCCAAGAACAACATATCTCCATGTCCAAGTAGTTGATCGGCACCCTGTTGATCTAGGATGGTTCTAGAATCAATTTTAGAACTCACTTGAAATGAAATTCTAGTTGGTATATTTGATTTTATCAAACCAGTCAACACATCAACTGATGGCCGTTGCGTAGCCAAGATTAAATGTATGCCTGCGGCACGAGCTTTTTGCGCAATCCGTGCGATTAATTGCTCAACTTTTTTACCAACAACCATCATCATATCGGCTAATTCATCAATCACCACTACAACATAAGGTAATTCAATTAACTCAGGTGGATACGGCTGTGTGCTTGCAGTGCTAATCCACAATGGATCTAATAATGGCTGACCATCGGCCACACCTTGGATCACTTTTGCATTAAAACCAGCTAGATTACGCACCCCTAAAGCCGACATCAAACGATAGCGTCGCTCCATTTCAGCAACGCACCAACGTAATGCACTGGCAGCCTCTTTCATATCAGTAACGACTGGAGTTAACAAATGTGGGATCCCATCATAAACAGATAGTTCTAACATTTTAGGATCGATTAAGATTAAACGCACTTGTTTGGGAGTTGCTTTAAACAATAAACTTAAAATCATAGCGTTAATGCCTACTGATTTACCTGAACCAGTGGTACCAGCGACGAGTAAATGTGGCATTTTAGCCAAATCAACTACCATTGGATGACCCGCTATATCTACCCCTAAAGCCAGTGTCAAAGCTGAATAAGCATTCTGATAAACATCAGACGACAATACTTCAGACAAGCACACCATTGCACGTGTTGGATTTGGCAACTCCAAACCAACCACAGTCTTGCCGGGTATAATTTCTACCACTCTTACGCTGCTCACCGACAATGAACGCGCTAAATCTTTAGATAAAGCTGTGAGCCGGCTAACTTTAATTCCGGCGGCCAATTGTAACTCGAACCGGGTAATCACTGGTCCAGGGTGCACCGAAACCACGTCTGCCTGAATCCCAAAATCCATCAAATGTTGCTCAACCTCACGAGACAATAATTCCAATTCTTGCTGCTGATATCCGCCCATAGGCTGAATTGGTGGACTTTTTTCCAGTAAATTCAATGATGGTAATCCACCAAAATTACGTGTCTGTGCTTTAAATGTTTCAACAAATAATGGTGATTCAGGTTCTGGTTCAGCCGTAGCTAAGTTACAAACTTCTATTGCCGCGGTTTGCACCGGTAATAAAGTTTTAACCGGCAACAATCTGGGTGTTTCCCTTTTGATTTTTGGTGGTAAAACACTGGGAGTTTGTGTGTAAACAAATGAAACTTGCTGTGCTGACGCAGCACTCCGGGTCATTAAGCCCTGGCAATATTTTACAATAGATTTGCACGCCACTGCCAAAATCCTGGTAATGCCGAGCAATCTGCGTCCGGCAACAGGCAACCAGTGCCAACCAACTAACACAGCCTGAGTGCACATCTGCACAAGAAACAATACGCATGCACCTAACTTTTCTGTGGCTAAAATCCAAGAAAATCCAGTTAAACCGGTTAAACCAACTAAAAACAACGCGCACAAGACTAAAAAAGATCCCTGTATATTTAATGCAGGACGCAGCGCCTCAAACACAGTGTGGCCCAACCAGCCTCCAGCACGATGTAATTGACCAGCGGACGCGAAAGCAAATCGCAGACTTAATAAACCACAACTACTGATCCATAAAAACACTAAACCCAACGCACGAAACCAAATAACATGCAAAGTCATACCATGACGCAGCCAAACATCACTTAAAATCACGCAGGATAAGTAAGCAAAACAAACGGGTACTAAGTAAGAAACATAACCAAAAATCGCATACAATCCATCTGCAAGATAAGCACCGACTTGTCCTCCAGCATTTGCCACCTGAGCATGCTTAGAAGCCACGTGCATCCAGGATGGATCCTGTGCATGGTATGTAACCAATGATAGTAATACGAACAAAGCAAGTGAAAGAACCAGAATAAATCCGCCCTCACACAATCTTTGTGTTAAAAAATGGGGTAACGAACGTTTAGAGCTGCTCACAGAAGAATCCACCGTTTGTTTTGACATAGGTATTTAAAAACATCGACTTTTATCATAAGATAAAGCATCTTATCATAGACTGTGTGCGGCCACAAAATGAAGATTACACAACATCATCGACTATTAATATTAGGCTCAGGACCGGCAGGATATACTGCAGCTATTTATGCTGCACGAGCTAATTTAAATCCAGTTGTAATTACTGGCATGGAAATTGGCGGGCAATTAACCACCACAACTGATGTGGACAATTGGCCTGGAGATCCTACTGGTTTACAAGGTCCTGCCTTGATGGATCGCATGCAACAACATGCAGAACGGTTTAAAACCAAGATTTTACGTGACCACATTACACATGTAGACCTGGCACAACGGCCGTTTCAACTAACTGGAGACACTCAAGCATATACCTGCGATGCACTGATAATCGCCACTGGGGCATCCGCTCAATACCTGGGTTTGCCCAGTGAGAAAGCTTATCAAGGACGAGGTGTAAGTGCTTGTGCAACATGTGACGGGTTTTTCTATCGCAAGAAGAAAGTTTGCGTGATTGGCGGCGGCAATACTGCCGTTGAAGAAGCTTTATATCTATCGAATATAGCTGATCATGTAACTCTGGTACACCGACGTGACACGTTACGAGCAGAAAAAATATTACAAGATCAATTGTTTGCAAAAGCTAAAGCCGGATTAATCACTATTCTTTGGAATCAAGTACTGGAGGAAATCATCGGTAATGAACGCAATGTTACCGGCATACGAATCAAGCAAGTAATGACCCAAGAAATCACTACTCTAGATTTAGATGGCGTGTTTATTGCAATTGGACACACACCGAATACAGCGCTATTTAAAAACCAACTCAGCATGAATGAATCCGGTTATTTAACCATTCAATCCGGTCTGAACGGCATGGCCACAGCCACGAATATTCCCGGAGTATTTGCCGCCGGCGATGTTGCAGATCATGTCTATCGTCAAGCAGTAACTTCAGCCGGCTTTGGCTGTATGGCTGCACTGGATGCAGAAAAGTATCTGGATATGTAGTCAAACCCCGCATGTAAATTAAACTCCGGCTAGCCGCGATCCAACCACACTAGCTGGGGTCAACAAAATCAGCTAAATGCACGCATATAATACAAACAAACTTAATTTTGCACTTGACATTCATGTGTTTATTTGATACACTTAGTGCATGATGCTCAGATTTAAAAGTGACGCATGAAAACACCCAGTGAAGAAGAATACATAGGGGCATGGCTCACAGAAGTCAAAGAACTACACACTAAAACAAAAGAGATGTTAAAAGAAACAGTACGCACTGGCTGCGCATATAATTTTTTATCTGATCTTAGTGAATACTTATTAAATATGGAAAAAGTGCTCCCGGGATGCAAAACCGGAGTAGAAATGCAAAACAAACTTACTCAATTCATAAAGTTTCAAATCCCATTAATAGGTACAGTTAAAGTACCAAAAGGCCCCAATGAACTCGGAACAACATTAAATCAGATATTATGTGACATTGCTAGAGTTAACGTCGAGGATGTGCCTAAATGGAACACTGAAGAACTAATTAAAGAAAACTTAATATATATGTCGCCAGTAATCGATAAAATAACAGCTGCTGAAAAACCTATAATGCTTGAAATTAATCGGCATCTATTAACATATTTTAAAAATTTGCAGAATAACCCGGTATTAATTGGCGCCATAGATGCAACCACAACACCAACCGATTTGGGTTATTTGATCGGTTTAGTTTATCCCACGTATTTATCAATCGCTCCAATGCGAAGCATTAAAGAAAACATTGTAAAACTTGAAACAGATATAAAAACACTAGAAGCAGGTGCACAAATAATGGGGGGGAGAGTCATGCCAAATAGTGAAGCAGAAAAAGAATTACCTGCTGGGTACATCGCAAGAGCCCGCACTATCAAAGAACAAGCAATTATCATAATTGATAGCAAAAAATCAATATTGGGTCAAGTGACTGGCTCATCTAAAAGACATAAAGCAGATGAGCAGACTTTTAAAGAAATCGAAGGTTTAATTCCGGATGTTTTCAATCTAACCAGTCAAGAGACATTTGAATCAGTTCGGCTAAAACTTGATGAGATCAAGTCCCACAAAAGCAGATCTAAGATAATAAATTTCGTACCTTCCGGGGAAGAACCCATAATACTTCGTGTAAAAGAGATGCTTAAATTATTGGATGAGATTGAATCCAATAAGCAGGCTAGATTGGATACCATAAAAAAACTATTTGATTTTGATAAGTGTCTAAATGCACTCATAGACAATAATAACAATACAAAAGGCACAGACAAAAAGACTGTAAATTCATTACACGCTGAACTAACGTTAGCCAGAAAAACACTGCTTGATGATTGTAATATCGAGAAATTCATAAGCAAATGTCAAAGTATTACCGAAGAATATAAACCTAAATTACCCGGCATTACCTTGGAAGATTTTTTTACGCGACTATGGGCAGCTGTCATTTCGTGTTGTAATAAATCATATTATTCAAAACCTGGCCCAACATTCTGGCAGACACAGACAGCTTACCAACTAGAGCAACTGTCTAAAGAAACGAATAATATAGATAAATTAAAAAGCACAGGGCGGTAAATAATGAAATCATGCGATGAAAAGACACCCGCTGCTGATTTAAAACAGCAGCCACAAACGCCAGCGACTGTTGAAGGATCAACGCTTTTCATCATGGCCAGCTTGGCAAGATTGGGATTTTCTGGAGCAGGCTCTGCATTTAAATTGCCAGATAGAGGATCTGCTTTGCCACAACGCTTGGCAGACTGCAGGGATCCCTGCAGTCTGCCAAGGCCGAATTAATGGTCAAGTGAATCCAGTACAGTTTGTGCAATTAATTGCTGATCTGCAGGCGTCAGGTAAGGATGCATGGGCAAACTAATTACTTTCCCTGATGCTGCTTCAGCAACAGGGAAAGACTGGGGCTCTGGGTACATTTGTTTGAATATAGGTTGCAGGTGTAAGCCCAATGGGTAATGAATGGCCGTAGGGATGCCTTTAGCGCTTAATGCGGCCTGAAATTTATCACGCTGGTCTACTTGTAGCGTGTATTGCGCATACACACTAGTGTTATCGGCTCGGATTACCGGCACTCTAACATGCTGACCCAACAATTTAGCATAAATATCTGCAACCTTATGCCGCAACTTGATTTCTTCGGGGAAGAGTGGCATTTTTTCCAACAAAACAGCAGCTTGTAAAGTATCAAAGCGTCCGTTTATGCCCAGCTGAGTGTGATAATAGCGTTGTGATTGTCCATGATGCCGTACTTCACGCATCCTCAGCGCTAAATCTGCATCATGAGTAAAACAAGCACCACCATCACCAAAGCAGCCCAACGGCTTGGATGGAAAAAAACTCGTGCAGCCAATAGTAGTCAAGCCACATGATGCACGTCCTTTATATGTCGCGCCAAAACTTTGAGCTGCATCTTCAATTACCGGCAAATTGTAACGTGCGGCAATCTGATTGATCGCATCCATATCCGCGCACTGTCCATAAAGGCTAACCGGCATAATGGCTTTTGTTTTAGGGGTGATCGCAGCAGCTAATTGCGTTGCATCCAGATTATAAGTGTCAGGTTCAATATCAACAAATACTGGCTTTGCTCCCAGCAAAGCAATTACTTCAGCAGTAGCAAAAAAACTAAACGGCGTTGTAATAACTTCATCCCCTGCCCCTACGCCCAAGGCCATCAATGCAATCAATAATGCATCAGTGCCACTTGCAACTAAAATTGCATGATCCACGCCAACAAAATCCGCTAAAATCTTTTCTAGCTCATCAATCTCTGGGCCCATGACAAATGCGCCATGATTTAAAACGGATTTGAATCTATCCATTAAACGCGGTTCAATACGTTTTAATTGCGTTTTTAAATCAATGAATTGCATGTTCATGTCCTTTGGTTAATAACCTAGCAAGTAGTGGATACTATCTGCAGCCAGACGCAGATTCGTTAAGGCCGCAGATAGTATACTGCTTGATTAAATGAAGATACAGGTTTTAAATCAAGATTAAGGGGTATATACTTGCTTTTATGCTTTAAAACAGGAATGTTGCATGCCATTAAAAGCGTTCTATAACAACCTAGCGGAACAATATGCGACCGCTGATTGCTTTGGCTCTATTACTGAAAGCCATCAACACGCAATCCGTCAAATTCATGACCTGAATTTAAATCAACACAAAAAATTAAATATATTAGACTTTGGAGTTGGCGACGGCGCATTTTTACAGAAATTACACTCTCAACTGCCAGATGCAGAATTTACTGGTATTGATATTTCCTCTGAAATGTTAAAAATAGCCAGATCAGCTTTGCCCTTAAATGCAATCGAAGCTAGTGCGAGTGAAGCATCACGCTATTTACCCAAAAACAGTCAGAATTTGGTATTAGCACACTTTATTAACGCCTACTTACCTATACCTGTACTGTTTCATCAAGCGAATCAACTCACCACCGATGATGGGTATTTTTCTCTGATAACCACAACCTATGAATCTTTTCCTGTGGCACAACAACATTTAGCTAAGTTCATCTCCAAAGACTCTTTTCTCAGCAGCATAGTCGGACATTACTACAAAGCAGTTATCCGTAACACTACGGTAGCATCTGGCGAGGAGGAGTTACTCACTTCGTTTCACAAGCATCAGTTTGAAGTAATCTCTCATCAACGCCTGCACATTCCAATTACTCTCAATAATATTGAGGAGCTCGCATTATTTGGGATTGAAGGCACATGGTTTTTAAATTCATTATCTATACGGATGTTACCAAAAAACTTTTTGCTACAGCGCATTAAACGTCTGTTCAGCAAAATTTTTACCTTCCCATACCAAGATACGCACGTTATAGACGTGGTATTAGCTAAAAAGATAGCTGCCTAAACGCACGGCGGTCACATTATCATTTATCAGCCATGTGGTTTGAATTATAATGTGTCCGACGTTGGGCACACCGACATTGCTCTTATCAGTATGATTAATAAGTGGGGGCGAAAAATGGATATTGATGAGGATTTGAACTTATGGAGACAATTTCACGGGTGCTCTACAAATCAAACGGCAGGTATCTTGCCTTTCATTAGCTATCGTTTAAGCCTAAATTATCTTTTTTAAAGATACGGTCAGCACGATAACTAGAGCGTACCAAAGGGCCACTGGCTACTTCAAAAAAACCTTTGGCCAAACCCAAAGTACGAAAATTCATGAATTCCTCTGGCGTTACATACCTTTGAACCGGCAAATGATGTGGGGTTGGTTGCAGATATTGGCCTAGGGTTAGGATATCTACATTATGCACGCGCAAATCATCCATTGTCTGTAGTATTTCCGCATCAGATTCACCTAAACCCAACATCAAGCTGGTTTTAGTTAAAACATCTGGACGATAACGCTTTGCGTACGCTAATACTTGCAAGGTTTGTGCATAACCAGCCCGGGGATCTCTAACCGGATGAGTTAAACGCTCTACAGTTTCAACATTTTGTGCAAAAACATCCAATCCACTATCTAATAAAATTGCAATATCCTTTTCAACACCTTGAAAATCTGGTGTCAAAGCTTCTACCTTAGTTTTGGGCGAGCGTTGTTTAATCGCATGCACAGTTGCAGCATAATGGGCCGCACCACCATCCGGTAAATCATCACGATTGACCGAGGTCAAAACCACATAATCCAAATTCATTTCCACAACCGTATTGGCCGCTTGATCTGGCTCGTTTAAATCCAACCAGCCACGCGGATTACCGGTATCAACTGCACAAAAACGACATGCTCGAGTACAAATTGAGCCCATAAGCAATAACGTCGCCGTGCCGTGTGACCAGCATTCAGCCATATTAGGACATTTTGCTTGCTCACATACAGTCGCCAAGCCATGTGCTTTTACTTTAGCCTTAACCTGCTCATACGCAGGGCTGGTTTGGCTAACCATGCGCAACCACGCTGGCTTAGGTAGCTTGGTATTTAATAGCGCTGAGGCTTTGACACCATCTTTAATCGCTATAACTCCATGTTCTGAAGTGTATTTTTGTCCACTAATAACTACTACTGGTATATCGCTTAATTTTTTAGCCATCATGCTGCCTTTTGATAAGCTTTAAATTGAAACCAACCTTGGTGACGCATAACTCGCATCATAATAAATAACTCCAATAATGTCAGGCACGCAGTTGCAACTACATCGCTTAGATAATGTTGATCTAACAAAACTCTGGTGGCAATAAATAATACACCCAATAAGATCCATAAACGAGTATAATCCGGAAAAATCCAATGCATGCCATAGAATAAAGAAACAATGCCAGTAGTATGTCCTGATGGAAAAGACCAATACTTGGCCTGAGTCAAATGTACCCCATAAAAACCATAGATATTATCTAAAAAAAGTAAATCAGGGCGTGCACGCCCAAATAACATTTTTAATGCTAAGCAGATCAGATTAGGGATCAACACACAAAAAAACAAAAACCACGAGCGTTCTTGCCATAACGACTCTGGTTTAAACCAATTAACACCAATTGCCAAAGAGAATAATACAAGCAATTGAACCGGACCAGAACCAATCATGGTAATCCATGACATCAATGGTAAATTTTTCTTATAATCCAATTGATGAAAAAAATAGGCTATGTTTTGATCGAAATAAAAAAAAGCAACAACAATAAAAACAACACACAGAATAAAAAAAATTGGATTGATATGTTCGTGTCGACGCATGTTTGATCTCCTAGGATATCTAATATCGGCCGATTATTGGCTGGCCAGTATAGCACTCTTTTAATTCAAAGTTATTATTATGGTATGCTAACAGCATAATAACCTATTAATAGAGCTGTGAAATGAAAAATTTACGTGTCATGGCCGACGCAACTCTGCCGGACCTAGAACTGTGGTTTCCGCAGCCATTCAAACTAACTCTATATAACACTAGGTCTATCGAGCAAATAGATCTGAATGATCATGAAATTTTATTATGCCGCTCTACACTTCGAGTCAATGAACAATTATCTGGAATTAAAGCCATCGAATGTGTCGCGACGGCCAGCAGTGGCACTGATCATATACTCGCCAATTTGTTACAACAACAAAATATAACCTTATTTGATGCCAAAGGTTCGAATGCGCATGCTGTCGCCGATTATATCCTAGCAAGTATTGCTCACTTAACACAACGTGGATTACTTAAAGGCAATCGAGCTGCGGTGGTTGGAGCTGGACATGTTGGCTCACAAGTAGCAGTTAAATTAAGGATGATTGGCTTCGAGGTTATCTTAATTGACCCAGTAAAACAGTTTAATCAGCCAGATTTTATCTCAGGGGAATTAAGCGATTTAAGTACATGTGACTTAATTTGCATTCATGCAAATCTACATAACACGCAACCTTGGCCCAGCCAAAATCTATTTAACGAAGATCTTTTATCTACACTAAAGCCTGACGTAGTTCTAATGAATGCAGCTCGTGGTGGCATTGTGAATGAAGTCGATTTACTGAACACACCACCGTCAATGATTTATTGCACCGACGTTTATGCAAATGAACCCAGTCCTAGTAGTGAAATTATTCAGCGTGCAACGATCTGTACGCCTCACATAGCCGGACATTGTATTGAAGCAAAAACACGTGCAGTCATACAACTAAGCGCCCAGATACATCAACATTATGGTCTGGAGTGCCGGCAAGTATCGCCGGTATTCCCATTAACAAAAAAAATAAATATCTCTAAAAACTGGCAAGAAAAAATCCTAGATCATTATAACCCTGGAATAGAAACAGCAACACTTAAAGCCGCAAACGACTCTAAAAATGTCTTTTTAGAACAGCGTGCAGCGCATATTTTTCGTCATGAAATCCAATGGACCAGTACAGAATGTAAAATAAAATAAGCTTAACTGCAAACTCGGCATCCGTGCGTAGGACTTGAGTAGATGTATTGTCAACAACTATAGCTATACTTAAAAAACATAGCATAAGGTAAAAATGATTTTATGACAGACATCACAGTACATGTTTTAAATTTTTATAGTTTGGCTTCACACATTGAAATAGTGTTAGAAGATGAAAGTACTGACCCGCATGAATATCTGCGATTAAATAGATGGAGCAAACCAGAAAGATGTTATTTTAACGAGCTCAACAAACCAATGTGGATAGAGAATCACGAACAACTAGTCAAACAAGCTGATGCTCAATTTAGCTTTACTCTTAAGGGCGTAGATAAGTTAAATATCACGCGTGAATGGGACCAGTACTTTAAAGAAAGTCAGAGTAATGCATATATTCTTGGTGATAATTGCGCAGTCGCAGTACAATGGTTTTTAAAAAAATACACCAAGGTGCCGGATCCAAACAACTCGAATATTAGTTTCAATCATCTAGCTTTTGGCGTCGTATGGCCTAGTTTTATTCCTTGCCCGGTTACTTTGCCAGGTCGAGTTATGTCAAATCTTAAATTCCATCTAAAAGAAGGTGTAAATCCTGAAACAACATTCGGATATGTGAAATTATTCAAAGTTATTGTTAGCGCTATCTTAACAATTGTTCTCTTGCCAGCTACTTTACTATTTGTGATATGTTTACTTGCGGCTAAGTTATTAGGTCATACATTATCCACCTTGATGACCACATTAGGGCCTGCTGATGATGAATCAAGAAGCTCTATTGAACCATAAGTATTTGGCCCCGGAGTGAGCTGGTGTGATTTTTTATAAAGTCTAGTGCCGGGTCTTGGGAATACGATCTCTTGAATCAATTGAACTGCTGTAAATTATAACTTCCAGCGTTTGTGCCACCACTGCCATTGTTCAGGATGATCTAAGATCATCCTCTCAATAGCTTGATTATATGCCAATGTATTATTATATAGTCCTAACTGATTACTTTTTTCCTCTTGCCATGCAATCGGCTGCTTAAATTCGAGTATATGATTACCATTGGGTAACCTGTAACTTACAGCAGGAATAACTGGGATCCCTGTGTGCCGGGATAATGTTGCTAAACTACGATAAGTTCCAGCTTTAATCCCAAAAAATTCAACCGCAATCCCATCTCGATTAACTAATGACGCATGTTGATCCAACACAAATACCACTGCATGATTCTTATTTAAAGCCTCGCTTACATAAGTAAGAGCATTTTCCTTTGTAATAACATTTAAGCCAGCACGTTCATAACGTCGAAATGCTATACGTTCCATTAAACGATTATTTAGTTTACGTCGAATAAAATGAAAACAACCTTTAAATTGCTTGAAATTTAAAAGCCCACCTAATGGAGCAAACTCCCAGCTACCCACGTGAGCAGTCAAAATAAGTAAGCCGCGCTGATCAGCCGCAACCTGTTGGAAATGTTCATGCCCGATTACAGTCACACGTGATTTTAATGCCTCATCACTTAAAAAGTGTACCGAAATAGTTTCTTTCAAACCTTTAATGACATGTGAATAAAAAGCTTTGATCAAACGAATTTGATCCTTGTCATTAAGCTTAGTGCCAAAAACTCGTTGAATATTTTGTTGGATAATATCGCGACGATACGGAAATAGAGCATACATCAATCTACCAGACCATGAAACGCGCCATGCGCTAGGATCGATCTCATTCACAGGCACGAATCACTAAAGCGGCATTCATACTGGCAAAACCACGATTAATAATCATGGCATGCGATAATCCAGACAAAGATCGCGTGCAAGATCTGGCATTCAGCCCACTACATTCCGCTGACAACGAATCTAAGCCAGCAATACCTGGCACCACTTGATCACGCAAAGCATATGTAGCTAACACGGTATCTAACACTCCTGAAGTACATAACGTATGTCCCATAGCCCACTTAAAGGCCGTGACTGGAACTGATTGATCGCCAAAAGTATGAGATATTGCACGTGCTTCACTGCAATCTGAAGGTGGGTTGCCATTACCATGCGCAACAACCAAACCAATATCGGCTGCAGACAACTCAGCTTGTTTTAAAGAATCCGCTAACAATGTCGCCAATGCATTCCCGGTTTTTTCAACAGAAAATAATCCAGCCCCTTCTGTAGCCGAAGCCCCGGCAACTACTTCAGCATAACAGGCTGCTTGACGCGCGGCGGCGCTGGCTTCACTTTCTAACACCAATGCACTGGCACCCTCGGCTAAGATAGTCCCGTCATGTTCTAAATCAAAAGGTTTTAAATAACGTGCACTGATCACACCCAATTTGGCATAATAAAATAAGGCTTGTGGCTCTATGCCGGTATCGTATGCAACTACTACAGCACGCTCTATTTGGCCACTTTTAATTGCATGATAAGCCTCTAAAATAGCTTGCATACCACTGACTGCATGATTAGTTATATTATGATTAGGCCCATTAAATCCATGCAACATACCAGTATAAGCCAGTACGTTATTAGGTAGAATACGCAATAACCACATCGGATGAACTTCACTAAATAAGTTCTCAGCAAAGTCTGCCATATCCCCATTGGTCTTGGAAATTAAAGGTAAAAAATCATATTGTTGAAAATATTTGTTACCCGGAGATCCTACATACACCCCGGTTTTAGCATTAAACTGGGTCGCGCAGGATAAAGTATCACGATACTCTAAACATTGACTGTGAGTAATCGCCTGCATAGCGGCTTGTATGCCCATGATATCTTGCCGGGCCATGGATCGCATCAGCTTACGATCAGGTAGCGCTGGAGCTTGTGTTAGCTCTCCACCCAAACGATGCGTCCATGAAGATATATCCCATCCTTTAATTTCGGATAATCCACTGGTTCCTGCCAAGATTGAAGACCACGTTGCATCAGAATTCGCACCGGCAGCGGTTAATGCGCTTCTGCCTGTAATTAATACGCGACGTGTCATAATTGCAGTCCGGAATAATCAGGATGCTTGAAGCAAAGACAACTATTTGATCCTCCAAAACCAAATGAGTTAGACAACACTACACCCAAAGATTTTTTGCGTGGACCATCAATTATATAATCTAAATCACAGGCAGGATCAGCGGTGGTTAAATTAGCTGTTTTAGGCAAGCAACTAGATTTAATTGATAACACCGAAAACACCGCTTCCAAAGCACCTGCTGCTGCGATTAAATGCCCTGTTTGGCTTTTTGTTGAGCTCACAGGCACATTCATTGCATGTGCGCCTAGTGCGCCTTTGATTGCATTTGTTTCACTTAAATCATTCATTTGTGTTGATGTGCCATGAGCGTTAATATAATCCACTGCGAGTGCCGAAACTCCAGCATCTTGCAAAGCCTGTTCGATCGCTTGACGTGCGCCAAACCCGTCAGGAGGAGAGTCAGTTATGCGATATGAACTTAAAGTATTCCCTTCTCCAGCCAGCTCAGCATAAATTGTCGCACCGCGTGTGCGTGCATGTTCCCAGTCTTCTAATATCAAAAAAGCAGCACCTTCACCTAAAACAAAACCATTACGTGTGGCATCAAAAGGTCGACTAGCTTGAGTGGGATTATCATTATCCGTGGATAGAGCACCTAATAAACAGAAACTTGATAATCCCAGTGGATTTATCATGGAATCAAAGCCTCCGGCCAGCATACAATCTGCTTCTCCACGCCGAATAACATTCATAGCCAAGCCCAATGCCTGACCACCAGATGCGCACGCTGTATGCACTGAACTGGCGTAACCGGATAATCCAAAATTTTGTATAAGCAATGATAGACCAGTATTGGATGTAGTTTGACCAAAGTCGGTTAAACGATAAAAATCTTCAGCATTTTTGTGCAATTTAGACCAATCAACCACTCCATCTGCCGCACATGCCTGTTGAAATCGTTGTAGATAATCAAAATCCGCGGTCATCATACCACTACCGACTACCACACCAAATCTTCCAGCCGGCACCGAAGTGCCAGTTAAACCGGCATCATCCATGGCTTGTGCTGCAGCCTCTAAAGCAAAATGCGTAAATGGCATAGCAAAGCGTGTTTCTTTATGGATTCTAGATGCATGTGGTTTAAAGCCTTTAACCTCAGCTGCAATACGTGTTGGGAATGCGTGTGCATCAAATAATTTAATTTCGGCAACCCCTGAATCACCAGCCATCACGCTATTCCAGGAAGAGGATACATCATGACCTAATGGCGTGACGGCACCTAATCCTGTGATTGCAACACGGGATTTATTATTCATACTAAAGCCTTATGCAGCATCACCATCTCCATAACACAAACTTTTTTGCCAGCCACATCACTGCGAAAGCTTAGAACAACCTGCTGATCATCACGTTGTTTAAGCCTAACAGTACACATTATATTATCACCTGGCAAAATAAATGCATGCATTTTAATTTTTCTGACTTCATGCAAAATGCTAAAAGCAGATAATCCTGATCTTTCTAAAAAAGAACGAGCTAAATTACGCTTACATTCTAATAAAACTGTTAAAGGTAGTACTGGCTTATTCGGAAAGTGATCTGGCCAATAATCTGCTGTACGTGTTAAGCATTTTTCTGCAACACAGCCCACCAGAGGTTCAATAGCACACAGTCGATCAAAAGTCATTGAGCGGCTTACAATCGTTGGGACAAATAATGCTTCGCCGGCGGTATTTTCCAGTACAGGCCAGGCTGCTGGGCGATTGATCTCCGCCCATTGTTTGCGTGCACACTGTGGGTCAATAAAATCCTGCATCGGCAATAACGGACCCAAAGATCCTTCTAAAGTACACACCACCTGATCGCCAACCCGTGCGGTGGCGTGGTATGCTACCATTTGGTCATCTAAAGAATCAATAAACGCTTCTAAGAGCAATGTCTCACCAACATACGCCGAACGTTCAAATTTGGCACTTGCACATACACCAGCCACAGGGCGTTGTGCAAAATCAGAGGCAACCATCACATTCCACGCGGCTAACTGACCTAATGTTTCACCTACCAATGATGGTATAAAACATGTATGTCCATGATCATCCTGACATAGATAGTAATCATCTGCGGTTATCTGTTTGATCCCATGGATCGATACTTCAGGGATACAATCTAGCACCCGATCAACAAATAAAAAACGCATTATGCAACCGTTTCAGGGGTCCGTTGCAACTGTTGTGCGGCAACAATCAGTTTGCAAAACGTCTCTACTGTGAACAATAATGGAATTTCATTGACCTTCATATTAGCTTGAAAGGATGACTCAGGTACTTCATTCAAATAAGCTTTCAAAGCCAACAAACCTTGATCTGTTAAGATACCATTCTGTGCAAATTCTTCCTCGGTTAGCACTCCACGTGCGTTTTTCTCTAACTGTCCGCGAGGAATCTTAACACTGAATTCTTTTTCCAGCTGAAAAACCAAGTCGAGAAAGTCAATTGATTCAGCACCCAGATCTGCAATCAATCTTCGGTCTAAAGCCACATCATCCTGATCAATCACTAATACATCCGCAATTATTTCACGAACTTTCGCATAAACGCTGTTTACATTCATATCTTTTAGATCCTAAAAAGCCAAAGAGATCGTCATCCTAAAGATGACAGTGTCAAAGTTTATCATAACCGATTGCCGCTTTACAGAGGTAGTGTAAAACTCTGCATGACAGCGGTCCGGAAGCGCGCATTATATACTACTGCAGCAAATATTTACCACCAACTGTGGTCCACAACCAGCGAAAGTTTGGTGGCTTAATCAATCTACATCTATAAACTGTTCCAATACCTGACAACTCAAGTGTCCATTTACCAATCTCATATCGATCTGACTGCCCGGAGAAACTTGTTGAACGCGTGTGATTAAACGATCATTCTGTGTGATTAAAGCATATCCGCGTTCTAAAGTAGCCAAAGGACTCACTGCATTTAGGGTTGCGGCGGTTGCAGCAAAATCATGTTGGTATGTCACGATTATATTCCGCATCGCACTTAATAACCTAGATTGCAGGGCCTGGGTGTGTAACATTTGCTCTTGTATATGATGCCCTGGATTTTTGGTATGTAATTGTAGATTCAACAGGTGTAGTGTGTGTCCATATTTTAGCGCCCTATTATTGACTGCAGCATATAATCTACGATTCAGATCATCTAATGTTTGCCAATGCATCATAATTAAACGACCTGGAGCACGTATCGCTCGCATAGCATGATCCAGCAACAAACGTTGATGCCTGATTAATCTCTGGGCCGCAGCCTGTAAACGCTGCTGTATGCTCACAAACAAATACAGCAATTCCTGCGCATCAGGCGTAACAGCTGTTGCTGCAGCTGTAGGCGTGGCTGCACGTAGATCTGCAACAAAATCAGCTATGGTAAAATCTGTTTCGTGCCCAATCCCGGTAACAACTGGCAGATCGCTAGCCGCAATCGCATAAGCTAACGATTCGTCATTAAAAGCCCACAAATCTTCTAAACTGCCGCCGCCTCGAGCTAAAATCAATACATCACAACTTTTGTCAGTATTCGCACGCATCAATGCCTGGCATAATTGTTGTGGTGCACGTTTTCCTTGTACGTCACTGGGATAAATTATCACCGTGGCCAACGGAAATCTACGTGCTAATGTTGCTAAAATATCCCGCAAGGCTGCACCACTTGGTGAAGTAATCACACCAATAGATTGGGGATAAACCGGCAGAGCTTGTTTGCGGGCAGATTCAAACAAGCCTAAAGCAGCTAATTTTAACTTTAAGGCAGCAAATTGTTGATGTAGATCTCCAGCCCCAGCTAACACGAGAGATTGTACAATTAATTGATAATCACCGCGTGCTTCATACAGGCTCAATGTGCCACTTGCAACTACTAGTTGACCATCATGTAACGCTTGAAGATCAGCGCGCACATGACGATTTTTAAAATATACGCATCGCACCTGCGCCGCGGTGTCTTTGAGCGTAAAATAAGCATGTCCTGAGGACGGTCGACTAAGGTTGGATAATTCTCCCTGCACAGACACTGCACCCATTTCATTCTCCAGCCAAGAACGAATATGACGATTCAGTTGTGTGACAGTTAATACTGTTTGCTCGGTGCTCATAGTCCTGTGCGCTTTTGTTTAGTAATCCATTGATCCAAGTGATTTGCAAAACGCTGCAGATCTTTTAAAGAAAATTTAGGCGGACCTCCACTTAATAAGCCACTGCCACGTAATGATTCATTCATATTGCGTTGCATTAAGTGTTGTTTAATATTATTTGAGGTATAAAATTCACCGCGTGGATTCAATGCATACCCTGAATTCGTAACCACTGAATCCGCTAGTGGGATATCTGCAGTAATCACGAGATCGCCGGGCTGCATGTGATCAACTATATATTGATCTGCAACATCAAACCCCTGCGATACTTGAGTTCTATTGATGAATTTAGATCCAGGAGTAATTAAAGCATGGTTAGAAACTACTTGCAGCAGGGTCATGCTTCTGGTTGCAGCTCTAAACAAAATATCTTTAATCGGCTTAGGGCAAGCATCTCCATCCATCCAGATTTGCATGGCCTAACCAACCACTGAATACGCTGCATCAACAAACAATGTATGCCCTTTAATCATTTTAGCTTCCGGCAAACAGAGTAAATATACACCATCAGCAACATCATCGGGTGTTAAAGGCAGAGAGCTTAATGAATGTGCTTGATACTCCTCAAGTAACTGCTCACGGTTCGGGAAATACTTCAATGCATCAGTATCAACTACACCAGCAGATACAGTGTTAACATTTATCCCAGCTGGCGCTAACTCTAAACTCAACGAACGCACTAAAGACTCTAAAGCTGCTTTAGATGCACCAATAAAAGCATAATTTGGAATCGCTCGCGAAGCCCCTAAACTAGACAAAGCGACCACTCGGCTACCGGCTGGCATAATCGTTCTAAATTCACTCACCAAATGATTTAAAGCCAATGCATTAGTTTCCATGCACCAGCGCCAATGTTTGGTTGACATAGATAAGGCTGACTTTAAAACACCGCTAGCGGCATTACTAATCAAAAAATCCAGATGATCAAAATGCTCACTGAACTGAGCACACAAAGCTTTTACCGATGCATGATCAGCAACATTCGCTTGCAAAGCGACCGCACGTCGTCCCAAAGCTTCAATTTCTCGCACTACATCCAATGCTAGGTCTGAGCTATTGTAGTAAACAATCGCCACATCACACCCAGAACGCGCTAACTTTAAAGCAGTTGCACGGCCAATACCACGCGCCCCTCCGGTAATCAAGGCTACTTTATTTACAAATACTAATGGCATGGTTGCTCCTATAAAATCAAAAAAGGCTAACTGGATTAATTAGAACTGTCAATCTTCCTTTGAAGATTGCCCAGGGCCCCCATGTCCAGATTTACACTTCACTTTTTAATCCGCGGTGTTATACTCGAGAAAATTTAAATTCAGGAGCGTGTTGCATGATAATTCAACCTAAAATTCGCGGATTCATTTGCACAACAGCACATCCGGCTGGCTGCAGACAGTCGGTTGAAGAACAAATAAACTACGTTAAAGCCGCCGGTAGCTTTGCTGGCCCCAAAAGAGTTCTTATAATTGGTGCCTCAACTGGATATGGCTTGGCCACACGTATTGTTAGTGCATTTGGTATGAAATCCAAAACAATTGGAGTTTTTTATGAGCGCGGCGCAGAGAATAAGCGCACAGCATCGCCCGGATGGTACAATACGGCTGCATTTGAGGAGTTTGCTCACGCACAATCTTTATATGCAAAAAGTATTAATGGTGACGCATTTTCTACCGCTATAAAAGAACGGACTGCAGATTTAATTCGTCAAGACTGGGGACAAGTTGATTGTGTGATCTACAGTCTTGCATCACCAAGACGCCAAGATCCACGCACCGGTCATGTATATTCTTCAGTATTAAAACCAGTGGGCGCAGCCTACACGGGTAAAAATGTTGACACCTTTACCGGCGATGTACATGACATCACGTTAACTCCAGCCTCTGCTGAAGATATTGACAATACTATCGCAGTCATGGGTGGCGATGATTGGGAGTTATGGATTGACTACTTGCGCGAACAAAACCTGTTAGCTGAAGGTGTGGTTACTCTGGCTTACTCTTATATTGGACCTGAATTAACTTATCCAATTTATAAAAATGGCACAATTGGACGTGCAAAAGAGGATTTGAAAAAAACTTCGGACAAATTAAACGAGACGTTAAGATCAATTAATGGTCATGCACGCATTGCAATTAACAAGGCATTAGTCACGCAAGCCAGTGCTGCAATACCCGTGGTGCCTCTATATATTTCTTTGTTGTATCGCCTGATGAAGGAAGCAGGAACGCATGAAGGATGTATCGAACAAATGTATCGTTTGTTTCACGATCACTCTACCAGCATGACCGACAATCTAGCAAATGATTTTATCCGTTTAGATGACTATGAAATGGCTGAGGATATCCAACAAAAAATCCGTGATATTTGGCCGGAACTTTGTTCTGAAAATGTTTCTGATCTCACAGACATACAAGGCTATCGTGAAGAATTCTATCATTTGTTTGGCTTTGATTGGCCAGAGATCGACGTCCAACAGGACATTAATCCAGTGGTGAATATCCCATCTATTCTTGACAATCCAGAGCACGGAGCTTAGGATCAGGCATTATTTTTAGGAGTGTGCCATGCACACTCCTAACTGGAGTACGGGCATGAAGATTCAGCAATTACAAGCGCCGGTCCGTAACGATTTTGCCGCGGTTAATAACTTAATTATTCATCGCATTCAAGAACAAAGCGGTATAATTGATGACTTGTCCAATCATATAATCCAAAGTGGCGGTAAACGATTAAGGCCATTGCTGGTATTATTAGCCAGTCATGCATGTAATTATTCAGGTCAGAATCATATTAAACTAGCTGCAATGATAGAATTTTTACATACAGCCAGTTTACTTCATGATGATGTAATCGATGAATCGGCATTACGCCGAGGACGTGAGACTGCGCATAAAATTTGGGGAAGTAAAGCCAGCATTTTAGTTGGCGACTATTTGTTCACTCAATATATGCAGCTGATGATTGACGTCGGTGACATGAACATCATTCAAATATTAACCAATATAGTACATAGAATAACATGCAGCGAACTTAAACAGTTATCCAATAAACATGATCCATACATTACGGTTAATGATTATATGGAAGTGATTCAATCTAAAACATCATCGCTGTTTTCAGTCTCAGCACGTTTGGGAGCCTTGATTAGCGGTGCTAATCAAGAAACTGAACATGCATTAACTGCGTATGGCTTGCATTTAGGTAATATCTTTCAATTAATTGATGACGCATTAGATTATTGTTCAGACGCACAAACCATGGGAAAAAATGCAGGAGATGATTTGGCGGATGGTAAAGTTACCATGCCATTACTACACGCCTTAAAGCATGGCACACCAGCACAACAAGAGACCATAGTCGATAGTATCAAACATGGTCGACGGGAAAAATTACCAGAGATTTTGGCTGTAATTAACTCAACCAAAGCTATTGAATATACTAAAAGCGTGGCCGCCACAGAAGCGGCACTAGCAAAACAAGCCTTGTGTATATTACCTGAATCTATCTATAAAGCAGCGCTGCTCGGCGTGGTTGATTATGCTCTGCAGCGTGACCATTAAGGTGCGCTTGAAGATCCGCCCAAGCAATCCAAAATTGCACTAATTGCATTGCATATTGTATTGGAACCATCAACCAGTTCTGAAGGTAAGGCTGGCGCGGCACTAAAAAAAGAGCAACAACACGCGGTAACTGGAGACGGGTCGCAACAAGTCAGATTTAGTTCACAGCTCTGATTGCAACAAGTAACGCTGTCATTTAGAGTCAAGCCATTAGCACTGACTGAGCTAGATTCGCTGGAACCAAAGATGGTGACTCCATTAATATTCGTTGAATCTGATTGTGCATAATTAGCACCGCTGCTGTTGATACTTTGTTGTAAGTTTTGTTGTTCAGAATATCCAAAAATATCAACATTTTCGGTGGTACCACTCGCATAACCGTTACTACCCACTCCAGTATAAGTCTTCCAGCCAAAATCGTTCGAGCCACTTACTATACTCACATCAGCACCCGTAGTTAAAGTGTTATGGGTTGCACTAGTATCAATAGAACTTTGCATATTAATATTCCTCATTTTATGTTACAAATACACCATTAGTCTTCATGATATATAACTTTTAGACTAAACGACGGCTTAATTGCATCATTAATAATCTAGTTATGCAATTCTTGAGCCAAAAATACAGCAGCAAGGACTCTCCCTGAGTGGCACGATCTCTAACATAACAATCGATATAAATTGTTCCACTCAGGATTCAGTTCATTATGGTTAATTTATGATCCGTGAAAACATCATGATAATCAGAGCGCCGGTTCCCATATTTTACCAGCTTTCTATCCTGGCAATTAGGACAGCTCTCAACCACCGACTCTATCAGAGTAATTTGTTCTTTGAACAGCGCATCTTGGCAAGAATGAACCAATTTAACTTGCTCTAGATGTGCGAATCCAAAGTTA
>CANNIJ010000002.1 GCA_947505025.1 Legionellaceae bacterium
ATGGTACTGTTTACGATCGTACCGCGAAGCGGTTTAGTTCAAGATATCAATTATCAAAGGAGTGAGCCATGAAAAAACAAATTATCAGCTGTGTGATAGGAATCGTTTCTGCCAGCCAGGATTTAGTCGCGGGCCAACAACAGCTAGCTGGACTACCCCTGCAAAATAGTTTAACTGCCAATGTTGCATCCCAACCCATTGACAAACAACATTTGATTTATAAAGTTCGAGCGAATGGGCTTCAAAGATTCACTGCTCTTATTTTAAGTGATGGTGATAAAGAACAATTTTTGCAAAAAACAGTTCAAGCTGACAAAGTATTACAATAGAATTGTTTATTATCAATCATTGAACTTTGCAAGTTCCTCAATACAAAGAATAAATGCATTTTCTCTGGAAGCAAACATAAACAGAACCTCATACGTTTGAACCTAAATTATGATCATGAGGTTCGGCTGGGATTCTGACGAAAAGGACCGCTTGGTGCTCACATTTAACTCAAGCCAAATTCTACTCCAGTCATTAAAATATCAAAAGTCTATGAATGTTTATAATTGCCTGAGGGAGAAAACACTTAAACTTGCAGCATAAAGGGTTAATTGGATAGGAAAGAGATTGCGAAATTAACTGTCTAGACAACTATTGGCAATATACTAATCACATTGATAAAAGCAGTAAAGCATTTAGTGACCGGTTGTTGGGAGATGTAGTATGAAATTTACAGCATCAAAAAAAGCGATGTTGGCAGGCATTTCAGGAACCGCATTACAATGGTATGACTTCGCTATTTTTGGATACTTTGCGCCCATGATTGCGATGACTTTTTTTCCTAAAGATAATCACATTTCTGCAATGCTCAGTGCATTTGGCGTATTTGCTGTTGGCTATTTATTAGCACCTATTGGATCTCTATTTTTTGGGTATATTGGTGATCGATATGGTCGTAAGCGCGCACTCACATTGAGCATTTTAGGTATGGCTATACCCACATCAATGATCAGCATATTACCAAGCTATCAAACTATTGGCCTGCTTGCCCCAATATTAGTGACGCTATTACGAGTTACCCAAGGATTTGTAGCAAGTTCAGAATTTACAGGGTCGGCTATCTTTTTAGTTGAACATGCAAAACCAGGACAAAAAGCTTTTTATGGTTGTTTAACGAGTTCAGCGTATAGTACGGGGGTTATTTTTGCAGGGCTCGCAGCATCGTTGTTAACTGCGTCATTCATGCCGACATGGGGTTGGCGATTAGGGTTTGCTATAGCATTGATTGCGGGCATGATAATTTTTTATTTACGACTGCATGTGTCGGAAACGCCCACGTACCAACAAATTCGTCAATCGGATAAACCAAAACTGCCAATGCTCGCCGCCATAAAAGAAGTGCCTTTCGCATTTGTAGGTGTCATTGGCCTCGCGTGGTTGATTGGTATCATGACGTTTGGAACATATGTTTTTGCTGCAAGTTATCTGTATAGCTATTTCAATCTGTCACTCAGTACAGCAACGTTGATTGTCACATTATCGTTAGCTGTAGATGCATTACTCGAACCATTTATGGCTATTTTGGCCGATAGAATTGGGCATTTACGTGTTATTACTATCGGCGTAGTACTCATGTTGCTATTAAGTTTTCCGATATTTTACTTGTTGGCTTCAGCTAATATTGTATGGATCACAGCCGGCATGGTTCTAATGTCCATTTTGATTGCCACTGCTTTCGCACCCATAAATGCTTACATGGTCGAGTTGTTTCCTGAAAACTGCCGATACAGTGGTTTTGGCGTTGCGTTTCATATTGGGATCGCATTATTTGGTGGCACCACCCCTTTAGTATTGATGTGGTTGGTGGAAAAGACCGGTAATTTTATGGCTCCTGCCTATTATTACGTCTGGGGTGCGTTGATTTGTTTAGGTTCTCTGGTTATTTGTGAATATGGTCGGAACAGAATTGCCGATTCACCGTCCGTTGTTGTTTATTAGTTATAGAGGTTATTACGATGTTGTTAATTACAAGCTCAAGCCCATTTATGAAACATAGATTATCATTCGCAAAACTCAGCGATTGCATGGAACATCTTTCTATTGCAGCCGTTTGGGCGGAAGGCGAATGGGGATATATGGCTCTTCTGCGTATCTGTAGAAATCAATAACGCTTTGTTTTTATGTTGTTTTTTGCAATTGAATGTATGTTTTTTATAACGAGAAAAAACATCTTTTGTCGCGGCTTTATTCGTCAAAATCAGCTACGATCACTTACAAATAGTCATGAGCCCAATAATAGAGCCGTGCCAGGCACCTAATCACTGAATAATATCCGCGACAAAATTAAATTTTATACAACCAAATAAAACATGGCTTTAATTGCAAAAAACAACATAAAAACAAAGCTTTACTGATCTCTACAGATACGCAGAAGAGCCGATTTAAATCACACTTGATTTAAATCGGACAGCCGTGCGCTCAGAATTGATTTAACTTGACATCTATGCGATAATAATATGCACAATACAGTATTAAAGTAATCACAGAGAACATAATGAAAAAACAAAAAACAATCATAGATAATCATACCCAAAATACCTCGCCAGCCATCATTTTAGCTGACGAACACGAGCTTTACAGGCTCATTATGGCTTATAATGAAGCTTTTAGCGAACAAAAGTGGTACAAAAAACCAAAGACAAATGAAAGCCATGAAAGTAATGACAGTTGTTTAATACTTTTTTTTGAGGATGAAAAAACTGCTAACACTTTTTTTGAGCAGCAAGCTAAAGTCGGTCATGTGTTTATAGTTTTGGATTGGCATACAAAAAAAGTTTTAGGTTATACCGATGGTACTGGCGCTTTTTGCAAAAATACTGACCAAAAAAGTCTGGCAGAAATTCAGGACTTACTTGCTGTAAAAACTCATGGTCCAAAAGTGGCCTAAAATGGCATTTTAGAGCAAATATATATCTGCCTTAGTTCCTGATAAGCGACCACCCAGCTACGGTCAATTATGCATTGTCTTACAAGACAAGAATCACTACAAATGTTGTGTGAATGATTAATTACGTGTATGATTAATTATCTTTCTATGCAAAAAAAAACAATAATGCCGCAGTCAAAAGAATTTTTAGTTGGTTTTGCCAGCTCGATGTTTCAAACATCCGCAAACAATTGTGGTGATTCAAATTGGTCTATGGCGATTAGAAATGGCACTATACCTGATGCGACTCCATTAATTTCTCATTGGGAAAATTTTGACACAGATCTAGACTTAATGAAGTCTACAGGGATTAATTCCTATAGGTTTTCAATAGAGTGGAGTCATGTTGAGCCGACTCAAGGTGTATTCAATCGCCTAGTTATTGATCGTTATCAAACAATGGTTGAAGCTTGTTTGCAGCGCAATATCACACCTATGATCACACTGTATCACTTTACCGAACCAGCCTGGTTTACCGCGCTGGGCGGCTTTGAAAATGAAGAAAATATTGTACATTTTACCGAATACTGCACGCGTATTTTTCCATTTTTTTCTTCCAGAGTTAAGTTATGGTGTACTATCAACGAGCCTGCAGTGCAGGCCTTTATGAGCTATTTTTTAGGCCAGTTTCCACCCCATCAACATAATTTACACAAAACCATCATGACATTAAAACACTTACTGCAAGCCCATATTGCGGTGTACTATGCACTCAAGGCCTTACCACAAGGCGATTCAGCTGAGATCGGCATAGTTCACAATGTACTACGCTTTAAGCCATTGTATCCGCTGGACCCAGTAGCATGCTGTATTTGTCCAGGGATTACCTCAATAACAGATGATTTAGTTATTCAGTTTTTTAAAACAGGCCTGTTTGATTACTCGATAACTTTGGGTGCAAAAATACACTACTCAGATAAGAGTGCAGTACAGGCAAATGATTTTATTGGCTTGAATTTTTATGCCAATCCTGTTGTAGGCCCTAATATGACGAATGTGTATGGTGCAACTCATCGAGCAGGGCAGGAGATGGGCGACATGTTTTTGTCATTGGATCCAGATGGTTTTGCAGATGCGCTCGATGAAGTTGCCGGACTGAATAAACCTATTTATATTACCGAAACAGGGATCGCTGATCACACTGATGTGTTACGCCAAAAGTTTTTAACTCAATATTTTGACGTGATTAAGCATAAAGTATCTGGCGGGGTTGATATTAGAGGGTGTTATCTGTGGACCGCATGGGATAATTTTGAATGGAATCAGGGCTATAGTAAGAATTTTGGTTTTTTTTCCACAGACCGAAAACCCCGACCAAGTGCTGAAATGCTTGGTGTTTGTTTCAAGGATATGCTCGATCATTGCAATTTATTAGAGAATAAAACAACCGCATCATATGATTCCCATGGGCAAAAACCCTAAGAATCACTCAATTCTTTTGGCATTGACTGCCAATCGTCGCCAACAATAGCTGTTTGCTTCCAAAACATAGTTTTGTTATCCGCCACTTGGCTGGCCGGGAGCTCTAGAGCTTCGGTGAGACTAATAAATCTATAGCCATGCTCCTGATACATTTTTAGAACATCTTCTAAGCACAGGCTGTTCAGTAGATTAGAATGCATGAGTATAATTTGTTTGACCGGTTTTCCGTTTGCAATTTTTTCTGCACGCAGGGTTTGCTTCCATATATAAGCTAAATAATCTCTTTTTATTTCTTGCAAATGCTGGGTTCTAATTCTCCAGGAGTAACGTAAAAAGCGTGCATTAAATTGATAATCTTTGCTGTCAATACTTACTGGAGCAATAACATATTGATGTGCAACTAAGTAATCCAATACTTCTTGTTTTTTGACCCCATAACCTTCGGCTAAATAAGGATAGCGAAAATATTTGGGTGAGGTCATAATCTGAGCCAGGCGTTTATCAGCTTTATCTAGATTAAGAATATATTTCTCAGCTGAAATACGCGCTAAATTCTCATGTGAATAAGTATGATTGCCAAGCCCATAACCAGCATCACGAAATGCATTCAGTAGTTCCCATTGACCTTTACCAATGGCGCCAGCAATTACAAACCCCGTGGCCGGCGCTTGGTATTTCTGTAATGCTTGGATTATATTCATAAAGCGGTCGTGCGTACGTATTACATTACCTGGGTCATTACTATTAGTGCCAACAAAAGGTAAGTCATCCAGGGTTATAGCGATCTCCCCGCGCTCTTGCGCTGTACATAAAGTAGCCATGATTAGTGTAATCACACAAGAGATGGCGCAGATTTTCATGGTAGACAAGCCTTATATTGTATATGTATATGTTGTTAATCGGCATATACATAAAAGACTTGAGTTGCCAGTGGAGTTCTGGTTGATAAATCTAAGATTCAGTGATTTATTGTTGTGTTTACACAGCCTGACGATACAGACAGGCGCTAGTTCCAGCAATTATTAGCAATTGCAGTCGGATATCCCCACGGACCTGCAGTTAAACCTTTATGCCCAACTTGATTTAAGGTGAATGCTTCGCACTGAATGTCTTTTTGACTGGGTATAGGTCTGGCCTGAACCGTAAAAGATTGATCGCTAGCCTCAAGTATAGACAGCAGGTACCAGCCATTAATGGATTGTTTAGGTAATGAATTGTTTATTTTAGGGTTAAATTTATATGTATGTTCAGATAAGCTTAAACGTTCGATTTTTTGTGCTAGATCCATTAAAGAAATTTTACCGTCTAAACGTCGTGCACGTAGTACACGATCACTGTAGTTGGAGTATATTAAACTAGCAATAATGCTGGTAATTGCCAAAACCATCATTAACTCAAGTAATGAAAATCCTTTTGAATTAAACATTATGTCTTCGATCGCCAGAAGTTGGAATTTTTGTATCTGGCAATATACCACTGGATTAAACGTTATTACACCGTTTAAATGACAGACCCAAGACCCAGGGGGTTACTATTTTTCTTTGCTGACAAAGGACCCATCCCAGTCAGCAGCAGGCGGATTAACTTTATATTCATTAACACGGTTTAAAAATAAAGGGTAAAGAAGTCTGTCTGGGTACTTTTTCTGCATGGCTTGAAATTGTTTTTCCGCCTGGTCCCATCTTTGATGGAAATAATTTTCCAGCGCCTGGTGGTGAGCTGCGATTTCTTTTTCGATGTTTGCTGTTGCTTCTTCAGTTTTAGCTATAGGACTATAAATATCAACCGCTTTGTTTTTACCTTTAACCATAACCTTGTCTAAATGCAGATAAGCAAACTTATCTTTTGTCGCGGCATAAGTATGTTCACCGACAATGACATCAACGTTATATAATCTACACATTCCCTCTAATCTAGAGGCTAAATTAACTTCATCGCCGATAGCTGAGTAAGCTTTGCGGTAGGTTGATCCCATGTCTCCGATATTCACTTCACCGGTATTAATACCCACACCGATACCAACATGAGGCAAGCCTTTCTCTTTGAAATTATCATTTAAGGGCTTTAACTGACTCTGCATATTCATACCAGTTAATACTGCTTTATATGCATGCTGATCCTCTGGCAGTGGCGCATTCCAAAATGCCATGATCATATCACCCACATATTTATCAATCGTTCCATCGTGCTCAAAAATAATCTTGGTCATTGCAGTAAGATATTCGTTTAATTGTGCTTTTAGTTCCACAGCAGTGAGTTGTTCTGACAGGGTTGTAAATCCTTTGATGTCTGAAAACAAAATCGTTAATTCTCGAGTATCTCCGTTTAATAATGTGTCTGAAGACATTTGTAATATAGAATCAATATGTTGTTGAGGAACATATTGTCCAAAAGCAGATTTGATTTCTTTTTTCTGTTTGCTGGTTAGCAAATAACTATTTACCATATTCATAAATGCTAATGCCAGAATCGTAGCCAATGGAAAAAATAACGTAATCACTATCGAATGTGCGACCCAGAGGTATTTGACAATGATAAACCATAGGATTGAACTGGATATGAAAACACTGCCTAAAATGGTTGCACTACAGAATGGAAATATAAAGGAACAGATAATTCCTAAAAACATAATTAAACCAAATTGTAGCTGTACCCCATGAACTAATTTCATGGGAAAATATTTATCGATCATTGCACTAGCAATACTGGCGTTGATTTCAGTTCCAGGGAATGCCGCACTAATCGGCGTTGACTGCAAATCACCCAGTCCGGTTGCAGATGCACCTATGAAAATTAATCGCCCTTCAATATATTCTTTTGAAACACTATTACTCAGTACGTCGGCTGCTGAAAAATAATTGTATGAATAGGGTTCTGCTCGATAAGGGATCAGTATGCGACCAAATTTTGTTACAGGGATCTCTAATTTATCTAGTTTGAGTCCTTTTAAAAGAGTTTTTCCATGATCAGATTCTGTTATCAATTCAACTTTGGCCGTGTGCAAGTAATTCATTGTTGCGGCTAATGCAATCGATGGGTATAACTTGTTTTTGTATTTAAATATTAATGAGGCTTCCCGGAGAACGCCATCGATATCTGGGGCAGAGTTGATAAATCCACCAGCCGGACTGGATTTCTCAAATAAATCCAAATTGGATAAATACCCTTGCATTGTAGGTATATCATCTAGATCAATAACATTGTTGACCGGTAACGGTTCAGGTAAAGCACCCGTGGTATCTGGATTATTCGGGTTAAAGACATAAGCTAATAGGTTGCTACCATGCGCTAATGTTTTAGCAAACAATTGATCATAATCATAGTTAGGTATTATTGATTCTAAAGATTGCTTTAATACGTTATTATTTGCCGGAAGTTCGCTGATAACTTCCTGAACAACATTGCGCTCAGGCTCTGAGAATACTATGTCATATGCAACGACTGCGGCGCCCAATCCTTGCAGATTAGACACCAATTGAGCAATGGTTTTTCTAGACCAAGGCCAACGACCCAGGCTTTTGATACTGGAATCATCGATTGTAACAATTGCCAGGCGTTCCTTGTGAACTGGAGGCAGCCTATTCATATTAGAGCGAAGTAAGATATCATAAATCATATTGTTGAGAGCTACAGAAGCATTTGCACCTGAAAAATAAAACCAACCAATTCCACTTGATAGTACGATACCTAGTAGAATTGCCGGAGTATTTTTAATCAATATTTTTTTGAAGTTGCTAGACATTTTTTTCCTTAAAAATAGTTATTATCTTGTTTGAATTCAATTGGCAACAGCATCTAAACTAAGAAGTTACCAAATTGCCAAGGATCAAGCTCATCATATTTACGGCCATTCCAACCATTGAAAAGATCATTGCGCCCTATTATAGGGCTCCAATCAACAGGCTCCGAGTAATAGCCTCCCCAGTATTTTTCGGCACTAGCTAATAGCTCACGCCAAGGCAGATCATCAGGCACGCGATAACCTGCATTTGGGTTGGCTATAGCCCACGCAACTGCTGCATATACAGCACCGGCAACTTGAACAGTTGTAGCGGATTGTCCGGGTATTATTTTTCTTGATTCATGAATATTGAGTAATGATCCGGCCCACCAAGATTTATATGTATGCCCCATAATCAATACACCCAGGCGATCCTCTCCATCAGTAATTTCGTCATTCATAATTCGTTGTTTTGGTGTAATCTTCCAATGTTGAGCCTCAAGTTCTAAAAGCGATGCTATTGCCACATCAGTTGGGTGGTATACGTAGTGTACAGTTGGTCTATAGATGGCCTGGTCGCCTGCCCAAATAGACAGGTGGTTGCTGATTGTGAATGCCTCTCCATGACGAATTATCATTCCAGTGATTTGCGTGTCTGGGACCCATGATCGCACCCAGGTTTTAGCCCCGGGCTGGGCAATACATATCTGATTCTTTGGTCCACTGTGGTGTACATAAGAATTGGCTGGCAGAGTTTTTTCATGAGTTCCCCATCCCATCTCAGCTGGTGAGATGCATTCCTCATAACAGCCCTCAACTGACCAGGTATTGACGAATTCATTTACTAATTTAGGCTTATCTGATATTTGAGTGTCAAGTTCAGAAATATGAACTACCTTTACACCCATTTTTTGAGCAATAGCCGGAAAGTTTTCAGTAGCAAGGGCTTTAGAAACTCCCAGGAGAACCGGTTGACGAATGGTATCTCCCTAACTCACAGCTAAGAGGTGCGCGTGTGTCTGCATGGCACGTAGAAGGATCTTATAAGTTCGACCTAGGCTCGGTGCCAACGTCACTGACACTCGGTGGTGGAGAGTCCACTCAGGCTCTAGCTATAAATCTTCCTCAAAAATTGATTGGTGGTACGCTTCGATTTATTCTCAAAGATTACGTGTCTCTAGCGGTAAACTATATGTATAGTGGAAACTATCCATTTTATTCATATGGAACTGGACAGACACTCGATACTGTGAATAATAAATACGTTGGTACCAACCAAAAAACCTTAAGTGCTCAGCTCACTGGTCGCTTCTAAAATTTAAATTAATTTAATTGTCTGGATAAATGGTGTCGCTGTATCGTTTGCAGTTAAAATGAGCACTGAGCCAATGTGCCCGATTTAACAGGGCAAGATCATATTATCTGCCACGCTGAAATGGCAGATAATACTTGCATTGGTTTTAGGTCACGTAAACACCGAAAATGCTCTAGTGGGCAGGTTTTTTTGAAGCATGGAGAACACTCTAAGTTCAAGCTTAATATTTTAGCCTTACTGTTTAGTGGTGGGGTGTGTACAGGGCTTGACGAGCCAAATAGAGCAATGAGTTGCTTGTTCAGCGCTGCACCAATATGCATTAATCCAGTATCATTTGTTAAGACGCCAGACACCAAAGACATTAAATCAATTGTTTCAGTCAAGCTAAATTGGCCAGTTAAATTATGACAAGCATGTTTGGTTAATTGCATAATTTTTTCTGCAATGGGTCGTTCTGTGCTGGATCCAATCAACCAAACATACCAACCAGCAGTAATTAATTTATTTGCAACATGAGCAAAATGTTCAGCTGGCCAACGTTTTGACTCACCATATTCGGCACCAATACACATGGCTAATATAGGCTGATTAAGCCTTAGGTGTTCGTTTTTTTCAAGTATTTGGTTGCGTGATTCTATTGACACCTCAAGTTGTGGGTATGGGTAAGGAGATATTAAGGTTTGATTGGGAGGAATCCCAAGACTTAAGTAACGTTCAATCATCATAGGGTAATGCGTTTTATTTAAATATCGGATATCATTGAGCGCTAAATACCTGTGCTCACCTAACCATCCGGTACGTGTTTTTATTTTAGCCAGCCAAGGGGTTAAAGCAGATTTAAATGTATTAGACATTATGATTGCATTATCATACTTATTTTGACGTAGCTTTTGAGCTAGTTTGTAGTGTTGCATGAATTCAAACTTGGAATGCACAAATGGTGATTCAATCGCTACGTTCACCTCTGGCATTCGACCGAGTAATCCAATCGTTAATTTTGGCGCCAGAACGTCAATTTGATTATTTGGCGACTGTTTTTTTAATAGCTTAAATAAACTTTGTGCCATGATTGTATCTCCAACCCAAGATGGTCCTATAATTAGGGTTTTTTTACTCACTATCGACAAATCCATCGTTGATACCTTAAATATAAACAAACCAGAAGAATACTATGGCTCAATACACTCGATTGTTATTGTTAATTTACAGCCATCTTTAATTTAATTATCGGGTGCAGTTTACAATAGATAGATTTAAAGAGGAACATTTTAATCAGCAGCTACAGCCATGGAGCACGACATCCAAACCATTTATTTTAGTTAAATAATCATGTATAATTTGTGTAATTTTACAGGTGAGTTTTGTTGGGTTGCTGGGAGCGTTATGCACGAGGATGCTGTTTTTTACACTGTTTTTTTAATCTTTGCTGGAGCAGCTGTATTGTCTACAGTTGTTCTGTATACAAAGCAATCTTTGTTGGTAGCTTATATCCTTCTAGGCGCAGCTTTGGGGCCTTGGGGTTTGAAGTGCGTTAGTGATCTAAGCGCGATCAAACAAGTTGGTGATGTTGGAATTATCTTTTTACTCTTTCTGCTGGGACTGCATTTGCAGCCACAAAATCTACTACATATGCTGAAGAAAGTAACTTGGATCGCTATGTTTAGCTCAGTATTGTTTGCTGGTATTGCTTATATGGTTGGCCGCTGGTTTGGATTGTCAATTGCTGAATCATGGGTTTTGGGTGCATCTATGATGTTTTCAAGTACAATTATAGGTCTTAAATTATTACCTACAACTATTTTGCATCATCAACACACCGGCGAGCTGATGATCAGTGTGCTTTTGATGCAGGATATAATTGCTATTGTTGTGCTGATTCTGATTAATGGCACGCACAATGGATCTCATGTGCGTTGGAATGACTTGTTAATGGTCGGTCTAGCTCTGCCGGCGTTAATGTTCTTTGCATTTGCCGTTGAGCGCTATATCTTAGTAACTTTATTGGCTCGCTTTGATCGCACTCAAGAATATGTGTTTCTATTATCTATAGGATGGTGCTTGGGAATGTCTGTTTTGGCAAAACACCTGGGGTTGTCCGAAGACATTGGTGCTTTTGTCGCTGGCGTAGCACTGGCAGCTAGTCCAATTTCATTGTTTATTGCTGAAAGTCTAAAACCATTAAGGGATTTCTTTTTAGTTATGTTCTTTTTCTCAGTGGGTGCAACTTTTAACTTTGGGTATGCTTCGCAAGTAGTTATTCCTAGTTTTATTTTAGCTGGGTTTATTTTAATCCTGAAACCATTGTGTTTTAGTGTTTTATTTGTTCGTTCAGGTGAGAAAAAACTAGTTTCAAAAGAAGTAGGTATTCGCTTAGGGCAGGGTAGTGAGTTTTCTTTGTTAGTAGCAAGCATTGCGTTAACTAATCACTTGATCTCAGATGTGACTTCAAACCTAATTCAGGCAACAACTATTTTAACCTTTATTGTTTCTTCTTATGTGGTAGTTATGAAATACCCCACTCCTATGTCTTTATCAGATAAGATGAGGAAAGATTAATTATGAATGTTATGCCAGGACTATTTAAAACATCGCTCAGAATCATTACCATACTATTAGTTTTATTACTAATTTCTTGTGTTAGCTTGGAAAATCAGCGCACGATGCGTGTATGTAAAGATATATGTCAGCAACAGTCACTGAAATGTCAGAAATTATGTAATAATGATGCCAGACACTGCCAGGCTTTTGTTATGGGCAACGCACGAAAAAGTTATGCTAAATATGTGCATCAGCAACGTCTTCAGGCGAATGATATTGCGCTTGAGTTGCAATCTTTTCGTGATCCACTACAATGCAAAAAAATAACATGCGACTGCTTGGCCGATGCACGTATGTGTGTAAAGTTTTGTAACGTTCATATAGAAGATAGAGGTAACCAATGAATGAAACCAACCAAGACATTGATCCAATTGAAACACAAGAATGGTGCGATGCTTTGCAGGCTGTGGTGGATCATGATGGAGCGGAGCGAGCTAGTTATTTAATGCAAACATTGTTACATCAAATTAATCTTAAAGATGTAAGTTGCGCACTCACATCAGCATATCGTAATACTCTTTCAGCAGAAGAACCGTCTGGTATGCCGGATGAAGCTCAGATGCTCAGCAGAGTCAGTGCTTTGATTCGTTGGAATGCTGTTGCTATGGTATTGCGTGCGGGTAAATATGCGCCAGAGTTGGGTGGACATATAGCCTCATATGCTTCTGCAGCAATGTTATATGAAATCGGTTTTAATTATTTTTTTAAAGGTCCAGCACACGCTGATGGTGCTGATTTGCTATACATTCAGGGTCACTCTGCTCCAGGTATCTATGCGCGAGCTTTTCTTGAGGGCAGAATATCTGAACAACAATTGGGTTATTTTAGACAAGAAGTTGAGGTTAACGGGCTATCGTCTTATCCACACCCGTGGTTAATGGGTGATTTTTGGCAATTTCCTACAGTTTCTATGGGGCTTGGTCCATTACAAGCAATTTATCAAGCACGTTTTTTAAAATATCTGGAAAACCGCAATTTGGTTAAAACAGCCGGACGTAAAGTTTGGGCTTTTTTGGGTGACGGTGAAACGGATGAGCCTGAATCCATGGGCGCATTAACTATTGCCACGCGTGAAAAGTTAGATAACTTGATTTTTGTCATTAATTGCAACCTACAGCGCTTGGATGGGCCGGTTCGTGGTAATGGTAAAATTATTCAAGAATTAGCCGGCATGTTTAGCGGCGCCGGTTGGCATGTAATTAAAGTTATCTGGGGTTCTGGTTGGGATGATTTGCTGGCTGAAGATCATGATGGTTTACTGCAAAAGCGCATGAATGAATGTGTAGATGGTGAATATCAGGCATATAAAGCCAAGGATGGGGCATATGTGCGTGAGCATTTTTTTGGTCGTTACCCAGAACTAAAAGCACGTGTGGCACATATGTCTGATGATGATATTTGGCATTTAACTCGCGGCGGACATGATTTAGACAAGGTCTACGCCGCGTATGCTTGTGCGGTCGCTCATACCGGTAGTCCAACAGTTATTTTGGCTAAAACGATTAAAGGTTATGGAATGGGATCGGCAGGTGAGGGCATGAATATCACTCATCAGCAAAAGAAAATGACGTTCGAACAATTAAAACATTTTCGTGATAGATTTGATCTGCCTCTGAGTGACCAGCAAGTCAGCGATATTGAGTTTTATAAGCCAGCTGAAGATAGCCCTGAAATTCAATTTATAAAATCCCATCGCCAGGCATTGGGAGGATTTTTACCCGAGCGCAATCATGGCGATCAGCCATTAGTTGTTCCTGATTTAAAGTCTTTTTCCGCAGTAACACATAAATTAGCTGATCGTGAGCTATCAACCACGATGGCTTTTGTACGGATTTTATCTGTGTTATTGAAAGATCCAGTTCTGGGTGCGCGGATTGTGCCAATAGTTCCGGATGAATGTAGAACATTTGGTATGGAAGGATTATTTCGTCAAATCGGCATATATTCTGTGGTTGGCCAATTATACACACCCATGGATCGTGATCAGGTAATGTATTATCGTGAAGCGTCTGATGGTCAGGTTCTAGAAGAAGGAATCAATGAGGCCGGCGCATTTTGTTCGTGGATGGCGGCAGGCACTTCTTATAGTTCAAATCAATTTGCCATGGTGCCATTTTATATTTATTACTCTATGTTCGGTTTTCAGCGAATAGGTGATTTAGCGTGGGCTGCTGGGGATATGCAGGTTCGTGGGTTTTTATTAGGCGGAACCGCAGGACGCACAACACTGGCCGGAGAAGGATTACAGCATCAGGATGGCCATAGTCATATCATGGCTTCTACAATCCCCAACTGTGTTAGTTATGACCCTACATTTGCGTATGAATTAGCAGTTATTATACAACATGGGTTGTATAGAATGTACACTCAACAAGAATCAATTTTTTATTACATCACTGTGATGAATGAAAATTACACACATCCGGATATGCCAGCTGATTCTGCGTCAGGAATCATCAAAGGTATGTATTTATTTTCGGCGGAAAAAAAACCAGCAGCCAGGCATGTTCAGTTGTTGGGCTGCGGGGCTATTTTACGTGAAGTAATTGCTGCAGCCAAACTTTTACAGGAAGATTTCTCAATAACCTCCGATGTGTGGAGTGTGACTAGCTTTAATGAATTACGGCGCGAAGGTCTGTCTCTAGAGCGCGCACATATGCTTAATCCAGAACAACCACGCCAAAAAAGTTATGTGGAGAAGCAGTTGTCTGGACGCGTGGGGCCTGTGATTGCAGCGACAGATTATATGCGTTTGTACGCAGAGCAAATTCGGCCATTTGTTACAGCTCCTTACATAACCCTGGGAACTGATGGTTTTGGACGCAGTGATACACGGCAGAAATTACGTCATTTTTTTGAGGTGGATGCAAAATTCATTGTAATCGCTGCATTAAATGCGTTAGCCGATCACGGGGACTTGCCGGCATCAACAGTTAAAGATGCGCTGCAACGTTATGGCATTGACCCGAACAAATGTGATCCTGTTACTATATAGATACAGGGAAGGAGAATTTGATGAGTAATGAACAAAATATTTGTGTGCCTGATCTGGGCGGATTAAGTGCCGTTGAGGTCATTGAGGTGTTGGTGAAAGTTGGCGAGGAAATTGCTGTCGATACATCATTGATTACTCTGGAATCTGATAAAGCAAGTATGGAAATTCCTTCAACCATGGCTGGAATAGTCAAATCTATTTCGTTAAAAATCGGTGATAAGGTTTCTGAAGGTTCAGTTATTTTGACATTGTCTGCTGCAAACAATGGCGATAAGCTTATACAAGCACCGGTTGAAGCACCACAACCTGTAGTTGCCGTAATTGCAGAAAAACCACAGCCAGTGTCGGCGCCAGCTGCGTCCAAGCTTAACTTTAACGAGGTGTATGCCGGGCCATCAGTTAGACGTTTGGCCAGAGTTTTAGAGATCTCTTTAGCAGATATTCACGGTAGTGGTTTGAAGGACCGAATTACCCGTGAAGATCTAGAGCAGTATATCAAAGACAAGGTAAGCGGAATTGGTGGTACAGTATCTGTTTCTACAGCACCAGCTATTGATTTTAGTCAGTTTGGTCCGATTGAAAGCCAGCCGTTGAGTAAAATTAAACGATTAACTGGAATCAACTTATCTCGTGCATGGACAATAATTCCTCATGTAACACAGTTTGATTCAGCAGATATTACCGACCTGGAAGCTTTTAGGAAAGCCGAGTCGGGTCGCGGTGTATCGAATGGTGTTAAACTAACCATTCTGGCATTTGTATGCAAAGTAGTTGCACATGCTTTAAATGTATTCCCGCAATTTAATAGTTCATTGGATTCATGTGGTGATAATCTTATTTATAAGAAATATTGTAATATAGGTATCGCAGTTGAAACGCCCAATGGATTAGTCGTGCCGGTTATCCAGAATGTTCAGGATTTATCAGTTTTAGCAATCGCGCAAGAAATGACACGCTTGAGTATTAAAGCTCGAGAAAAGGGGTTGATGCCGGCCGACATGCGCGGTGGATGTTTTACAATTTCAAGTTTGGGCGGGATTGGTGGACAGTCATTTACACCCATTGTAAATCATCCTGAGGTTGCTATTTTAGGACTGTCGCGTGCATCGATACAGCCGGTATACCAAGATGGTGTGTTTGTACCTCGATTGATGTTGCCATTATCACTATCGTATGACCATCGTGTGATTGATGGTGCTGAGGGTGCGCGGTTTACACGGTTTTTATGTGAGCAGCTAAGTGATCTTAGACGAATTTTATTGTAACAAGGTGACCATGTAATGACAAAAAAAATGATAGCAGAATTGGTAGTAATTGGCAGTGGTCCAGCAGGTTACACCGCAGCATTTAGAGCCGCGGATCTTGGTAAGAAAGTTGTGTTAATTGAGAAATTTAATGTTTTAGGCGGTGTTTGTTTGAACGTAGGTTGTATCCCTTCCAAAGCCTTGTTACATGTAGCCAAAGTACTAGATGAAACTCGGGATATGTCTGCGCATGGAGTTACATTTGCTAAACCAACAATTGATCGTGATCAGTTGTTGGTTTGGAAAAACTCAGTAATTAATAAATTAACTGGCGGTTTAAGTGCTCTAGCAAAACAGCGCGGAGTACAGGTGATTACTGGTAATGCGCTATTTACCGATACACATCAATTAAGTGTGCAGTCAGACAGTGAAACCACTGAAATTACGTTTGAGCAGGCGATTATTGCTGTAGGCAGTTCGTCGGTTACATTACCATTTATTCCTGAGGATCCTCGGATTTTCTCCTCAACTGGAGCATTAGATCTAGCAAATATCCAGGGTTCATTATTAGTCTTGGGTGGTGGTATTATTGGACTAGAGATGGCTACAGTTTATGCTGCGTTAGGTGTGGATGTAACAGTGGTCGAGTTTATGGATCAGCTAATCCCAGCGGCAGATGCCGATGTAGTTAGCGTCTTGCAAAAACGATTGATCAAGCAAGGTATTCACGTTCTACTCAAGACTAAAGTCACGGCAATTGATGCTAAAAAAGACGGTTTATATGTTTCTATGGAGGGTGCTGGTGCGGCTAGTACTGCTCCGCAATGCTTTGCGCAGATTTTAGTAGCTGTAGGGCGTCAGCCAAATGGTGGTAAAATTCAAGCAGAAAAAGCTGGTGTGAATGTAGATGCTCGAGGATTTATCAATGTTGATAAACAAATGCGGACCAATGTTCAACATATTTTTGCTATTGGCGACGTAGTTGGCCAGCCTATGTTGGCGCACAAAGGTTTACACGAAGGTAAGGTTGCAGCAGAAGTGGCATGTGGTTTGAAGCATTATTTTGATCCAAAATGTATAGCAAATGTAGCATACACCGATCCTGAGGTTGCGTTTGTTGGCCTCACAGAAAAAGATGCTAAATCCAGTGGCGTTGCTTATGAGAAAGCCACATTTCCCTGGGCGGCAAGTGGTCGTGCATTGAGTACTGGTCGTTCCGAAGGCCTAACTAAATTATTATTTTGCCCAGCAAGCAAACGTTTGCTGGGTGCAAGTATTGTTGGGGTAAATGCAGGTGAGTTAATTGCAGAATTAGCATTAGCAATTGAAATGAACGCTGATGTTGAGGATATAGCATTGACCATTCATCCGCACCCAACATTATCTGAAACTGTTGGACAAGCAGCAGAGATGTTTGAAGGTACGATTACTGATTTGTATTTTCCTAAGAAAAAACAAGGTCAAAAGTGATAGTAAAATAAGATGCGTATTTTCTGGATGCCGGTTATTGGATTATTACTGATAGCTGTTTTAAGCGGTTGCCGGCAATCAGGACCACACATGGATGATCAGTTGGGTTTGGCATATCTGCAACAAGGCGATCGACCACGCGCCAAGCAGTCTTTGTTGCGGGCACTGGAGAATGAACCTAGATCGGCTTCAGTAAATGCTGCTATGGCATATTTTTTGGAAACAACAGATGATATAAAATTAGCAGGTGTTTTTTATAAAAAAGCCATACACTATTCAAAATCAGCTGAAATAGCTGCACATTGGAACAATTATGGTGCATTTTTATGCCGAAAAGGTGATACCGCACCGGCTGAAATATATTTTTTAAAGGCAGCGCATTATTTCAAATATACACACACAGCTCTAGCATATGAGAATGCTGGCTTGTGTGCGCTGGCTGCTGGTGATCAAGTAAAGGCCCGGACGTATTTTAAACAAGCTTTGATGCAGGATCCGTTACGCAAGCAAGCAGCCGATGCATTAGTGCATCTTGAAGGTCAATCAACAGGTGTTTTGACAGGCACGCTGGTGCATAGGAGTAACAAATGAGTACATTGTTCGTAGCAGATGAGATTAGCACATCACATATTGAAAAACCTGGTGCTCATTTAGCAGCAAAAAGACAAAGCAAAGGTTACAGCGTAGAAGAGGTGGCATCTAAATTGCATTTGCGCGTATTGATGATTGAGTTGTTAGAAGCAGATGATTATAAGGCAATGCCTGAGTCTGTGTTTATTAAAGGATATTTGCGTGCATACGCAAAGTTCTTAGAAGTCCCAGCAGATCAATTAGTTGAGAATTTCACATCTTTGTACAGCGGAGATTTTAAAGTAGAGCGTACTTTATGGCAAAGTCAACGTAGAACTCATGGTGCCGAGAATATCGTTCGTTGGTTCACCGGGATATTTGCTGTTGGGGTTTTAATAGCAGTAGCTTGCTGGTGGCAAAATAATAAAGAAAGTGCCAAATTATTTAGTTCTAGTAGCATTACACACTCATCAGTAGCAATTAAAAACACTGATAACCATCAATCAGAAACTGAAATTAGACTGACCGATTTATCTAAAATGCGTTCTCTGTTGTCATCCTCAGCTCAACAAAATTCTTTGGAGACTCAAAGTGGTTGAGAAAATTCAAGCTATTCGTGGCATGAATGATATATTGCCCGGGCAAACTTATGCTTGGCGTGTACTTGAGCAAACTTTTGCAGCTTGTGTGGCAAGTTATGGCTATAAAGAAATACGCTTCCCTTACGTTGAAAGTACTGCCTTATTTAAGCGCAGCATAGGTCCGGTGAGCGATATTGTCGAAAAAGAAATGTATACATTCAATGACTTGAATGGTGATCAGTTAACCTTGCGTCCTGAAGGCACTGCAGGATGTGTACGTGCTTGCGTGGAACATGGACTATTAAGACATCAGCAACAAAAATTGTGGTATAGCGGGCCTATGTTCAGGCATGAAAAGCCACAAAAAGGTCGTTACCGACAATTCAGTCAGTTTGGGGTTGAGGTTTTTGGTCTGGCTGGTGTAGGAATTGAGCTTGAATTGTTGTTGATGTGTAGAGAGTTATGGGCTAGTTTAGGCTTAACTGAAATTGTGCGGCTACACTTAAATACGTTGGGCTCGGCACAAGAACGACAACAATATCGTGATTTATTGATTGAGTATTTTTCAGCCAATCAAGCTGACCTAGATGATGAAAGTCAGCGACGACTACATCGTAATCCAATGCGGATTTTAGACAGTAAAAATCCTGAAATGCAGGCATTAATCCATGCTGCGCCTACAGTGCAATCGGTGTTAGGTGATGATAGCAAGGATCATTTTGATTCTTTGTGTAATGGGTTAACTGAACTGGGAATTAAATACACGATAGATCCGTTTTTAGTTCGCGGGTTAGATTATTACGAGCACACCGTGTTTGAGTGGATGACTGATCGTTTGGGCAGCCAAGCGACAATTTGTGGTGGTGGTCGTTTTGATTTATTAATCCCACAATTGGGCGGTAATCCAACACCTGCAGTTGGATTTGCCATGGGTGCTGAGCGTATTTTATTATTAATGGCGGCACAGCAGCCTCTAATTGAGCCTGCAATAGATATCATGGTTCTGACTTTGGGAGAACAAGCCTTGGTTTGTGCGTTAAAATTAGCCGAATCATTACGTACCGCTTTTGGGTGTTGTGTGTCGGTAAATACATCTGGTGCTAAATTTAAACGTCAGTTTAAAGATGCTGATCAATCTGGTGCACGCTGGGCTTTAGTCTTGGGCGAAGATGAAGTATTATCCAGGACTGTGGGAGTTAAGCCGTTGCGATTAAATGATCCGCAGATAACCATGAGTCATGATCAGCTCATATCATATTTTTCTGAGAATTTGAAAGGAGAAGTACATGTCAGTTTACATGACTGAGGCTGAGCAGATTGAGTGGTTGAAAAAAGGTTGGCTGCGTTATCAAACCTTAATTGTGAGTGGGCTATGTATTGCCTTGTTATCAATGTCTGCATTCAAGTATTGGCATTTTTATCATGACAAAAGGATACAAGAAGCTAGTGTTTCGTATGAAAGAATGATATTAGCTGAGTCACGTCACGAGACCCAAAATACTCAGGTTTATGCAGAACAATTGATTCAGGATGATACTGGTACGGTGTATGCTGATGTTGCCAGACTAATGCTGGCGGCTGAACTTGTACAGCAACATAAATATGAACTGGCAAACAGTACTCTGGAGTTTTTAATCCAGAATTCAAGTCGACAACCTATGATTGATCTGGCCAAGTTACGTTTATCACGGGTCTTGATGGCAGAACATAAATATGAACAAGCGCTAGCATTACTAAAAGCCATAAAAAAATCCCCTTACTATGGATTAATTAACGTTACAATCGGCGATCTTTATGTTGCAATGGGCAATAATAAACAAGCTATTATATTTTATAATCGAGCGCATACATACTTAGAAACAAGTGGTATTACACATGTTTTTCTGGATATGAAAATTGAACAGCTCAAAGAGGAAGGTTAATTGGTGATGTTTTGTTTAAAACAATGGCGTAAAGCTGGATATATTGTATGTGTGATTTTTTCTGCGTGCACGCAAGTAGATGACTATATTTTAGGTAAAGACAATACTCCAGCACCCAAACCGCTCGATACAATGAAGAATAAGATCCCTTTAAAGTTAGATTGGTCTGTGCTGGCCGGGGGTAAAAGCAATCGATTAACGTATCTAAAATTAACGCCAGTAGTAAAGAATAATATAGTTTATACAGCGGATAGCCATGGCCAGGTAGAATCACGTGATTCTGGTTCAGGTGAATTACGTTGGGCCACGCAATTAAAGCATGGGGTTCTGAGCGGCCCAAGTGTGGGTGAGGCTGGAGTTGCTTTAGGGACTGATGCATCCTCACTGGTTGTCTTGAATAAATCAGATGGGCATAAAATTTGGCAAGCAAAACTATCAGGGGACGTTTTAGCACAACCTTTGATAATGAATCATAGTGTTTTTGTTAAAACTGTAGATGGTACGGTAGTATCATTAGCGATGAAAAACGGTGAAAAACAATGGTCTCTAGACCATGGTTCGCCACAATTGATTTTACAAGCAAGTTCATCTCCAGTTCAGATGGGATCTAAGTTGCTAGTAGGTTTTTCAGATGGAAAACTTGAGTCTATAGATCAAACAACTGGTCACTCAGAGTGGCAAAGAGGTATGATGTATCCGCGCGGATCAAGTGATGTTGAGCGTTTAGTTGATATTGATGCCGATCCGATCGTACATCAAGATACAGTTTATTTAGCCAGTTACCAGAGTTCCGTAGGCGCCTGGCAGTTAACTGATGGCCAATCTATATGGACCAAACCAGTCTCTGTTTACAAGAATATGGCAATTGATACTACAACTTTATATATGGTTGATCGTCATGACACAGTATGGGCTATAGCTCGTAGTAATGGTATGATTAAATGGAAAAATATCACGTTAAAAGCACGTGGGGTAACGGCTCCAGTTTTAATTGGTTCTTGGTTGATTGTTGGTGATCACACCGGCAACCTGCATGTGTTAGATGTTCAAACAGGGAATGTTTTAGCTCGTATATCATTACCTGCTGCCATTGATTCGGCGCCGGCAGCATCCGGTCATAACATCTACGTTATGACCGCAGATGGAAGATTAAACCGCTTGACGGTTGGAGCTTAAAATGATTCCTGTAATTGCTTTAGTAGGGCGACCAAATGTAGGAAAATCAACGATTTTCAATCGATTAACACGCACACAACATGCATTAGTTGCTGATTTTCCTGGTTTAACTCGTGATCGACAGTATGGCGACGCTGTATTTGAAAACAAACCATTTATCGTTGTCGATACTGGCGGTATTGGTGTTGAAGATCGTGCTGTAGATGCATTAATGCTCAAGCAATCTGCATTGGCATTAGAAGAAGCCGATGTGATTTTTTTTGTAGTGGATGGTAGATCTGGCCTGAATGCAATGGACCATGATATTGCTATGCGTTTACGTAAGATAAGTAAGACAATTTATGTGATCGTAAATAAGATTGAAGGTCTGGATGAATCCATAGCGTGTGCTGATGCTAGATCACTTGGATTTGCTGTAGTACATGGAATTTCTGCTGCTCATGGTCAAGGCATTGTTCCATTATTAAAACATGTCACCGCCTCTTTTGAGCCGGCTGTAGTTGAAACAGAAGATAGCTCTTTAGTGAAGATAGCTTTTGCCGGCAGGCCAAACGTAGGAAAATCCACGCTGATTAATCGCTTGCTCGGAGAAGAGCGCGTTGTAGTTTATGATTTGCCGGGTACTACACGCGACAGTATATCAATACCATTTGAGCGAGACGGACAAGCTTATCACTTGATTGACACTGCGGGTGTGCGCAGGCGATCAAGAGTTGATGAAAAAATTGAAAAATTTTCTGTAATTAAAACCTTGCAAGCCATTAAAGCAGCTAATGTATGCGTAATGATGTTGGATGCTCAAGAAGGTTTAACTGATCAAGATCTGCATGTTTTAGGCTTTATTATTGAATCTGGAAAAGCCCTGGTCATTGCCGTGAACAAATGGGATGGCTTAGATGAGTATACCAAAGATCAAGTACGACAGGCTTTAGAACGAAGATTACATTTTGCTAGTTTTGCTAAAATTAGGTTTATATCCGCATTGTATGGTAGAGGATTAAAAGTTTTATTTAGTGATATTATGGATGCTTATACATCAGCAACGCAGGGGCTTTCAACCCCCAAACTCACACGTTTATTACAGTTACTTACAAATAAACATCCACCACCATTGGTCAATGGAAGACGTATTAAATTACGCTATGCACATGCTGGCGGACAAAATCCACCTATAATCGTAATTCATGGTAATCAATTAGATTCGATTCCAGAGCATTACAAACGATATTTATCAAAAGCCTTTACTGAGCAATTATCTTTGATTGGAACACCATTGAAATTAGAGTTCAAAGATAACTTTAATCCATTTAAAGACAAAAAAAATCAATTAACAGACCGTCAGGTACGACATAAGCAACGATTAATGAAACGTGTTAAACGGCGAGGTAAATGATCTCCAGCGAATTAAATTGTTTTTTTTTGAAAACACACTTAGGACGAACAGTTTTTTTTGATCGCCACTTCGTACCGTGCGCAGCGAAAAATCTTAATGGACTGTACGCCTTTGTGAGTTATGCTGCTCCATCCTTGGTCGCACTTTCAGAGTTGACTGCATACGGCAGCCAACACGGTGGTTTGGATGCTATGGTGCATGTATTGAAGTTACATTCGTTGCGAATAAAACAACATTTTTTTGCCACTCAAGCACCATTTTTCCTACCTAAACGTGAGCCGATAGCTGGTGGTGAGGCCTGCTTTGTCCAAGGCGAATTAATGTGGTGGAATGTTAAAAGTGATCTTTTTTCGCGTCCCAAAGAATATCTACATGATGACTCACCATTATTAGAATCCTCGATTGCAGGGATAGGCTTTGCTACTGAAAAATTTATCTATATTGAACAGGCTGTTGCATTTGAGCAAAGCGCTTTAAGAGTTCTTTTTCATCCAAACGGACACTTTAAAGCAGGAAGCATGCAACTGGTTACAACGCACATGCGACAGATTTATACCGAGCAGCCAGAAGATATTTTGTGCTTATCTCCTGTGTCAGGCTAGTTGTCACTCGTAATTAAATTCAATTATGAATTGCAATAAGGCGACATATGTTAGTTTAACCCCATCGCAGATAGTACCTCAATTGTCTGACACAGTGGGGTGGCTATGTTTTTCAAAAATCCATGCCACTGCGTGGAGGTCCAGCACTTCGTTCTGGATCTCGTGTGGAGTTACATTTTTTTAAAAATGGCCATTTTTTCTTTTTTCTGTTAAGATGGCACAAAAATAGACAGGAGGGATGCATGACAACGTATTGTGGTTATATTGCTTTAGTGGGTCGACCTAATGTTGGTAAGTCAACTTTACTGAACCGAATTGTTCGTCAAAAATTAAGTATCACATCACGTAAGCCGCAAACAACACGACATAGAATCTTAGGTATTTGCACTCAAGATGAGCACCAATTCATTTATGTTGATACACCTGGGTTACACCAAGGCTCGACTAAAACTATGAATCGCATGATGAATCAAACAGCACAAAATGTTTTAAGTGACGTGGATGCCGTAGCATTTGTGGTTGAAGGCACTCATTGGGATGAGCAGGACGAGTATGTTTTAAAGTTAATTCAACAGGTTAACGTGCCTTGCTTTTTAGTAATCAATAAAGTGGATAAACTTGAAGATAAAACCACATTACTGCCTTGGCTAACGTTAATGTCTCAGCGTCATAATTTTGTAGCGATGATTCCTTTGTCGGCTAAAACTGGTAAGTACGTTGAAGTTTTGCATGATAAATTGCAAGCGTGTTTGCCGGCAGGGCCACACTTGTTTGATGCTGATCAAGTGACAGATCGCTCAATTAAATTTTTATGTGCTGAATTGTTAAGAGAAAAAGTTTTTCGTCATTGCGGACAAGAGCTTCCATATGCTGTTACTGTAGAAATCGAGGCTTTTCGTGACGAAGGAACGTTAGTACATTTACACGCGTTAATTTTTGTAGAAAAAGAGCAGCACAAACGCATGATTATCGGCGATAAAGGTGCAAAACTAAAAGAAATGGCCACACGAGCACGGGTCGATATGGAGCAGCTTTTAGGCAAAAAAGTATTTTTACAATGTTATTGCAAGGTAAAATCAGGCTGGTCAGACAATGCTAGGTTATTAACCTCTTTAGGGTACGAAAATTAACGGATATCTTTTACATATTTATAATGTCGGTGACACGAGCATCGAATTAACTGTATTTACACCCGAGCATGGCTTGATGCCCATGCTGTATAAAGGTGGAAGATCACAAAAAAAACAATCTCTCATACAGTATTTCCAACCACTATGGATTGATTATGAAGATCGTTATGGACGTAATTATGTGCGTGCATTAGAACATACCGCATCAGCTCATATAATCCCAAATATTTCATTAAGTTCAGCTTGGTATGTGAATGAGTTGTTGTGCGTAACTCAATTCCCCGGGCAGGATGACCCATTATTATACGCTGCCTATATAGTTGCTTTAAAATCCATGTCTAGCGCAATCGATCGTTATACTTTAGAGCGCGCACTAAGACGCTTTGAACTAGCACTATTAAAATCCATTGGACAAGATGTCATATTAACCCATACTCACGATGATCTAAAGATACTAGCTGAACAGCGGTATAACTTTGTTCCTGGCGATGGATTTCACTTGACCGAGACGGGCATTTCTGGAGAGTATATTTTGGCTTTTGCAGAAAATAAGTTGGATGATGTGAAATCCTTAAGTTCACTAAAATATATTATGCGGACCGCCATAGATCATGCCTTAGATGGCCGGGTTTTAAAAACACGTTCTTTAGGACGAAGTTTGATGATCCCAGGCACAACCTGATCCCAGATATTATTATCGATAAACCTTCAATAAAAAATTAGCTAAAACTCAAATCTAGGTCTATAAAATATAAGAAGGGAATGATCATTCCACTAGGGAGTCGCGGTCATGTTAAACAAAGAGTTGGAATTCACATTGAACCTTGCGTTTAAGGAATTCAAAGAAAAACGTCACGAATTTATGACGGTAGAACATTTGCTCTTATCTTTGTTGGATAATTCTGCTGCGGGCAATGTTTTACAAGCATGTGATGCGAATATAGATATACTACGCCAAGATTTAGAATCTTTTATTGATGAAAATACACCACTAATTCCAGTGGGTGATGAACGTGAAACCCAGCCTACACTTGGGTTTCAGCGGGTACTACAACGAGCTGTGTTTCATGTTCAATCAGCGGGTAAAACCGAGGTAAATGGCGCTAATGTTTTAGCTGCTATTTTTAGCGAACAAGAAAGCCAGGCAGTTTATTTTTTACGACGTGAAAACATAACACGCCTAGATGTAATTAATTACATCTCACATGGTGTTTCCAAATATCATCGGCAAGAGTCACGTGATAGCTTTAGTAACATGCCTGATGATGACATCCTGGCCCAGGAACAAAACGAATCACCATTGGAAAGTTATTGTATGAATTTAAATGTACGCGCCAGAATGGGTAAGATCGATCCATTAATTGGCCGGCACGAAGAAATTCAACGTACAGTTCAAGTCTTATGTCGTCGTAGAAAAAATAATCCATTACTGGTAGGAGAAGCCGGGGTGGGTAAAACGGCTATTGCAGAGGGGCTAGCTAAGCGCATCGTTGATCGTGAAGTTCCTGAGGCTATTCAACACTGTGTGGTCTATGCGTTAGATTTGGGCGCATTACTCGCAGGGACAAAATATCGTGGTGATTTTGAAAAACGCTTAAAGGCAGTATTAAAGCAATTAGAAGAACGTGAGGGCGGGATTCTATTTATTGATGAAATCCATACTATCATTGGTGCTGGAGCAGCATCCGGCGGGGTTATGGATGCATCTAATTTAATTAAACCATTACTGGCAAATGGCGAGTTAAAATGTATAGGCTCTACAACATATCAGGAATATCGCAGTATTTTTGAAAAAGATAAAGCTTTGGCCAGGCGATTTCAGAAAATTGACATTTCCGAACCCAGCGTTGACGAAACTTTCGAGATTCTCAAAGGTTTAAAAGGGCGACTTGAAGAGCACCATGGAGTTAAGTTTTCTATCCCTGCACTAAAAGCTGCAGCTGAGTTATCCGCTAAATATATCAATGACCGTTTTTTACCAGACAAAGCAATTGACGTTGTCGATGAGGCTGGTGCCTATCAAAACCTAATGATTGCCGCAAAACGTAAAAAAATCATATCTGTTACAGAAATTGAGAATGTGGTGGCTAACATAGCACGTATCCCAGTTAAAAAAGTTTCAGCCCGGGATAAAGATACTTTAAGAAACTTAGAGCGGGATTTAAATCTACTGGTATATGGGCAGAGCGCGGCGATATCTTCGCTGGCTTCGGCGATTAAATTATCTAGATCTGGTTTACGTGAGCCAGAGAAGCCAGTGGGTTGTTTTTTATTCTCCGGCCCTACTGGCGTGGGTAAAACCGAAGTTACGCGTCAATTAGCGCTGGTTTTAGGGATTGAGTTACTGCGTTTTGATATGTCAGAGTACATGGAAAAACATACAGTATCACGCCTGATTGGAGCGCCTCCAGGATATGTTGGTTATGACCAAGGCGGATTGCTCACGGATGCAGTGTCTAAGCACCCACATTCAGTTTTATTGCTCGACGAAATTGAAAAGGCACACCCAGATGTATTTAATTTATTATTACAAATCATGGATCATGGCGTATTGACTGACCCAAATGGACGTCAAGCAGATTTTAGGCATGTGATTGTCGTAATGACAAGTAATGCTGGTGCTTGTGAAATGAGCCGTAATTCCATGGGATTTTCTCATCAAGATAATAGTCATGATGGATTGGATGCTTTGAAGCGACAGTTTAGTCCTGAATTTCGTAATCGTTTGGATGCAATTATTCAGTTTAATACTTTAGATCAGGAAACCATGGGATTAGTGGTGGATAAATTCATCATGGAACTTGAAGAGCAATTAAGTCATAAAGGCGTACGCTTGAGCATGGATCTATTAGCTAGAGAATGGTTGATGAATCATGGCTATGATCACAGCATGGGAGCACGACCTCTGGCCAGATTAATTCAAGAGAATATTAAAAAACCATTGGCGGATGAATTACTATTTGGTAAGCTAGCAAATGGTGGTCGAGTTACGTTAAGCGTGCAGGATGACAAGTTACAATTCGATGTGTGTGATTATTTGGAAGGCGTGTTTTAATGGTGAAATTGTCTGTAATCGTAATTGCTAAAAATGAAGCACTCAACATACAACGTTGCTTGGCTTCAGTAGACTTTGCAGACGAAGTCATAGTACTAGACTCAGGAAGTACAGATAATACAGTTGAACTGGCACGCGCCATGTCAGCTCAAGTACACCTAGCTGATTGGCAGGGATATGGCGTGCAAAAACAGCGGGCATTATCGCACGCTACTTCTGAGTGGGTGCTCAATTTAGATGCTGATGAATATGTGGACCAGCACTTAAAACAAGTTATTCTTAAATCAATTCAACAATCTGATAATGATGGGTATCGCATACCAATCCAATTATGTTTTTACAACAAACAACTACGTTTTTCTTCAAGACCTAAGCGTCATATACGTTTGTTTAAACGGAATAAGGCTAAATATAGTTCTGATATTGTACATGAAAAAGTCATTCTGGACGAAGGATCAAAGATTTCTCAGATCAAAACACCAATTTTACATACATCCTTTCAAGATTTATCCCACGCAATCTATAAGATGAATCTTTATTCGTCTTATAGCGCAAAGACATGTCTAAAGAAAAAAAGAAAACCTACGTTATTGTGGACTATTTGCAGGGCATCCTGGCTTTTTTTACGTTGTTATATTATTCAAGGCGGCTTTCTAGATGGTCGTGCTGGTTTTTTATGCGCAGCCCTACATGCAAATGGCTCTTTTTTTCGTGGGATCAAGCAATTGTATCCTGATCAAGGATGGACTATCATCCCATAATACATTTTTAATAAAAAAGGCCAATTGTGTTGATTGCATTGCAAAAAACAGGTGGATTACGTAATACAGGTAACTTTATTGTATTGTTTTTAACCTTATCGTGTTTTGCCGTTCCATTTAGTTCAACAGGCAAAAGTGTAGCCCTTGGTCTGGCATTATTATCAATATTATGTTCCGCTGAGTGTCGCAGCGCCGTGTATAGTTCCGGGTCTAAGCCTTGGTGTCTCAGCGCTATTGCTTTATTCTTAATTGCTTTCATAGCATGTTTTTGGGGCGTTCCGCGCTGGCCAGAGCAAGCATTCTTTATGGAAAAGTACAGCAAATTACTTTATTTACCAATTTTGGCGGCTGGATTTCGCGATCAACGTGCGCGCAAACTGGGTATCTCTGCGATCATAGTCTCCATATTTATCGTAACATTTATCTCGGGCATTAAATATGCCTGTCCAGAACTGCTAAGTCACTGGTTTCCAGATCCAGATCCCGGCGCAGTATTTCGCAACCATATAATGACCGGTTACATGATCGCATTTGCAGCCTATCTATCTGCTGTGCGTTTAGTTAATACGGACTCATTATGTTCTCGCTTGCTGTATGCATTATTATGTCTGTTTTTTACGTTCGACATACTGGTTATAAATACCAGTGTAACTGGCTACGTGTTATATTTTTTATTAATTTCTTTGTGGATGGTGCAACACACTTCAAGAGTGAAGCTGCTAGTCGTGGCAGTTTTTATAGCTATGATTCTATCCGTTATTATAACATATAGTCCAATCTTGCGCGTTAAGTTAAGCCAAACTATTACTGACTTAAAAAACCAGCATAATCCACAAATAGCCCACTCAGAAAAAACCAGTGTTGGCTATAGATTGCAGTTTCACCACTACGCGGAAGAACTGTACCGAAGACATCCGTGGATTGGTAATGGAACCGGTAGTTTTCCTGGGTTATATGCTATAGATCGCCCAGTGCCATCTTGGAATTGGCGATTAACCGAACCACACGGCCAGTATTGGTTGGTTGCAAGTGAGTGGGGGATTATAGGGCTTGTTGGTTTATTTGCATTTTTTGGTAGCTTGTTGGCCGCCGGCTTAAAACTAAAAAGCATGCGCCATACAGCCGTAGCATTAATATGTGGGTTTATGTTATGCAACCTCACTGATTCTTTTTTGTTTTATTCCGGCACCGGGTATTTCTTTATATTAATGATGGCGCTGTGCTTGGGTGAATCATAAAAATTACACTTCCACTACATTATATGTGGCCAAGTAGTTTGGCCTTTGAATGGTGAATTAATTCTTCTATGTAAGCCTAAAATATTGAGTGTATGATCTAATTAATGTATGATTCAAATAAAATATTAAAAGGATATTTAATATGAAAGCCGTCATTTTGGCTGGTGGTCTTGGCACCAGGATCAGCGAAGAATCTAGTCTTCGACCCAAGCCTATGATTGAAATTGGTGGAAAGCCTATCCTCTGGCATATCATGAAAATATACTCAGCTCATGGAATTAATGATTTTATCATATGCTTAGGTTACAAGGGATATGTCATCAAAGAATACTTTGCGAATTACTTTCTACATACGTCAGACGTGACATTTGATATTGCAAATAACAAAATTGAAATTCACCAAAATAATGCCGAGCCATGGCGTGTTACGCTGGTTGAAACTGGCGAAAATACCATGACAGGTGGCCGATTAAAACGTGTAGCACGTTACTTGGACAATGAAGACTTTTGCCTTACTTATGGCGATGGAGTGTCTGATGTAGATATTACTCAGCTAGTAGCTTACCATAAAAAAAACAATCGCCTCGCAACTTTAATGGCCATTCAGCCGCCAGGGCGTTTTGGCGCTCTGTGCTTGAAAAATCAACAAATATCTGCATTTGCAGAAAAACCACAAGGTGATGGCGGCTGGATTAATGGTGGTTTTTTTGTTCTATCACCTAAAGTACTGGATTATATCCCTAGCGACGATACTATTTGGGAAAAGAATCCTCTTGAAAGTCTAGCTCAAGAAGGTCAGTTGTTTGCCTATTCACATCATGGTTTTTGGTATGCTATGGATACACTGCGTGACAAAAATTACTTGGAAGAGTTATGGGCATCCGGTAATGCTCCATGGGATATATGGTCTAATAGAAAAAATATAACACAAAAAAATCACGCCACTGTAACATCTAAACAGATGGAAGAGGCTGATGCTTAAAGATCAATGGATTGATATATGAATTTTTGGCGCGGGCGCAAGGTTCTACTGACTGGACATACTGGATTCAAAGGTAGTTGGTTGTCTCTATTATTACAAAGACATGGTGCAGATGTTGTCGGATTGGCTCTGTTACCAACAACCAAGCCCAACCTATATTCTCTAGCAAACGTTGCTGAAGGGATGACCAGCATCATTGGTGATATTAGAGAGTATGATGCGCTGCTAAAAGTGGTTGAGGAACATCAACCAGAAATAGTTATCCATATGGCAGCACAAGCTCTTGTTCGATATTCATATGTAAACCCCATAGAAACTTATGGGACTAATGTCATGGGAACAGTGAATATACTCGAGGCAGCTAGAAAGTCTGGTTGTGTCAAAACTATTATCAATGTAACCACAGACAAATGTTATGAAAATAAAGAGTGGTTATGGTCTTATCGGGAGAATGATCGATTAGGCGGACATGACCCTTATAGCAACAGCAAAGCCTGCTCGGAGTTAGTGACTAGTGCCTGGCGCAATTCATATTTGGATAATTTAAGTATCGGACTAGCATCCGCTCGTGCAGGTAATGTGATTGGTGGTGGGGACTGGTCATCTGATAGACTTATACCAGATATTATTCGTTCTTGTATGGAAAAAAAAATCGTTTCTATTCGAAACCCAAATGCATTACGGCCATGGCAGCATGTCTTAGAACCATTAAGCGGATATTTAATCCTGGCTGAAAAACTACACGGCTCGGCATTAACATTTAATAGTAGTTGGAATTTTGGGCCCAATGAAGATGATATAAAGCCTGTAAATTGGATTGCTAATTATATTATTAATAACTGGAATAATGGTGGTAGTTGGCAGCTAGATTTACAGCAGCAACCACATGAGTCAACTTTTCTAAAACTAGATTCTAGTAAATCAAAAAATAAACTTAATTGGATTCCACAGTGGGGTCTTGAAAAAGGATTAGAAGAAACGATTAATTGGTATAAAAATTATCAGTCCGGCGGTGATATCAGAGCTGCAACTATAGATCAAATCGAGCGCTATATTCTGAAAAAATAAATTATTTCAAATGGAGAACCATCTAATGAGTGCACAACCATTCCTTCATGTTCCATACGGGAAGACAGTACACGGTGAAGAGGAAATTGCAGCCGTGGTTAATGTATTGCGTACATCAACCCAAATGGGTAAACATGTTCGTGAAATGGAGCAAAAAGTTGCGGCTTTATTTGCTAAGAAACATGGGATTATGGTTAACTCAGGATCTTCAGCTAATTATTTGACTGTAGAGATCCTTGGATTACCTGCTGATTCTGAAGTTATCACTCCAGCACTAACATTCTCAACCACCGTCGCCCCACTCGTCAAAAATCATTTAATACCTGCATTTGTTGATGTAGAACCAGGCTCTTTTAATATTGATGCCAATAAAGTAGAAGAAATGATTTCTTCTAAAACTAAAGCAATGATGATTCCTAATTTAATCGGTAATTTACCTGATTGGAAACAGTTACGTGAAATTGCTGACCGATACAATTTAATTGTAATCGAAGATTCATGTGACACATTGGGTGCAACTATCAATGGTGTATCTGTTGGCCAATATACAGATGTTAGTACTACTAGCTTTTATGGCTCACATGTGATCAATTGCGCAGGTAATGGTGGAATGTTATGCGTCAATGAAGACAGATTGAATGAACGTACTAGATTATTGAGGAGCTGGGGACGCAGTTCGTCTTTATTCGTAGAGTCAGAAGCCATTGAAAATCGTTTTAATATTCAAGTAGATGGTATCGATTATGACGCAAAATTTGTGTTCGAAACTTTGGGCTATAATCTTGAACCATCTGAGATGGGCGCAGCATTTGGTTTGGTTCAACTAAGTAAATTGGATAATAATATATCGATCCGCGAAGCAGCGTTTACGCAACACACTAAATTTTTTAGCCAATATCAAGATTGGTTTATTTTACCCAAACAACTCCCTAACTCAAGAACAGGGTGGTTGTCTTTTGCTCCAACAATTAAAGATAATGCTCCATTCACACGTAGAGAATTACAAATATTCCTGGAAAAACGAAATATTCAAACACGAACTGTATTTACAGGTAATATTTTGCGCCAACCAGGGTTTGCTAAGATCAAAAGAACTGAATCATCTAATGGATATCCGCACACGGATCATGTCATGCGTGGCGGTCTATTGTTAGGATGTCATCATGGATTAACCGCAGAGATGATGGATCATATCCATGGATCATTTGAAGATTTTGTCAACATTCATATTAAAAAGAAAACTATTGTTGAAGCAGTACATGCATGAGAGATTGTAGTATGACGAGCTATAGTCAGATTACAAATTTCATCATAGTTGGTGCAGTGAATACATTATTCGGGTAAAGTGGGCCCCATCGATGGTACAGTAGAACCTTAAATCTTAGATGGTGTCCAATCATAGGAACACTTGATCATGGTGGGGGGTACGCACAGCACTTAATCGAGGAGAAGGATATCATCAGCTGCTTGATAAAATCACTATTATGAGTGGAGGTGATTTTAGAGGCATGTCAGAGCTTGAGGTTGAAATCTGGAATGAATGCGCCCGCTATACCTCGGATCAGCCAACTAGGCAGCAAGAAAAACAGATGGGGAAGTTTAAATCGCCGAAACAGGCACAGCGATTTTTATCCGTTCATGGGCAAGTAAGAAATTTGTTTGGCGCTCATCGATATAAAATGGCGGCCAATGATCAAAGGGCTCATTTGATTGCCAGGTGGAATCAGTGGCAGGAAATTGTAATGCAGTAAAAGTGTGCCTGAAATTTGGAATGTCTCTCTTTTAGACCTGGTTTCGAGATTTTTTTACACAACTTGAGGGTGCCGGCACGTAACCCCTAGATCTTACTTGTCCAAAGTCCAATAGCATATAATACATCAATATCTAGCTTTTATGTAGATTATAGTATAAATTAGTATAATCACATAACAAGGAGGTGTGTTCATGTCTGATCAGGATGAGTCTTTTATATTGTCTGAAAACGCTGCATTAGCTGACGTAGTATTGAATGATCTTGTTGTTTTAGATGATGAACCTGAACTTAAGTTTCCTACTTGTGCTCAAGGTAAGCATTTAACTAAAGCCATGGATGCCACACAACTTTATTTGAGTGAAATTGGATTTTCACCACTGCTTAGTGCTGCAGAAGAGGTACATTACTCCACCTTAGCTTTACAAGGTGATCAAGCTGCCAGAAAAAAAATGATTGAATCAAATTTACGTTTAGTTGTAAAAATTTCTAGACGTTACTTGAATCGTGGATTACCATTGTTGGATTTGATTGAAGAAGGTAATTTAGGTTTAATGAGATCTGTTGAGAAATTTGATCCAACCCGCGGGTTTCGTTTTTCAACCTATGCCACTTGGTGGATTCGTCAGACGATTGAAC
>CANNIJ010000003.1 GCA_947505025.1 Legionellaceae bacterium
GACGCCCAAGGCTTTCATAGACAGCGCAGATAACCACGTGGATAAAGGTGGCTTAGCCCAAAAAGGTTCACCATAATGATGCATGGGGGTGATCCAATTATTGGTTTCCAGCATAATCCGCGAGATTTCTGCGTAACGTGCTTCAGTCGAATCAATCAGAGGCACAAAAATCATGGCCAGCAAACGACTACACAGCAAAAAAAATAACACGCCAATTGCCGGCCAATTGTATGGGCGAGTAAGTGCTAATACGCGTTCACGACTTACATAATGCATTATTTACCTCGTTTTTAACATGAGCTGGCATGACGCTGAACGCATGTCATGTAAAAAATTATCACTCATCAAATATGCTTGCTCATATGGCCTGGAATAAGCCAAAGGATCATCTTGATCCGATGATAATACACCAGGGTGGCACATAATCAAACCACCAGACATGGTTTCGTCCAGAAAGCGTTTAAAATAACTACGATAATTCTGGGCGCGTGCAAATGTGTACATACCTGAAAAACTAGTATTGGCTGGAATGGCCAGTTGAATTAATATATTTTTAAACCTTGAGCCACCTAAGGCCGAGAGCAATGGACGTTTTGGCAAACCACGTAACTTAAAGCTCTGGCTCCAACTAGTATGCGTGTTACGCAAAAAACAGTGGATCTTTTGAGCTCGATAAATATTAATTAATGCGGTACGCACCACGGGAAATTGATGTATGTGCTGATGGCCATCAATAAAATCTGGGTAACAATGCATTGTGTTAACAAATACATCTAACTGCGCTTGTAATTCCGCTTGCACAACACTTAATTCTAAGCGATGAAAGTATGCATTGCGAATCAAGCGGGGTAACCCAACAAACATTTCACCCATATGAGTTCGCCACACCGCACTACGCGGCTGACCCATGGTTAAATTTAGATGCAAGCCTATAAAGCACTTGGGCTTGAATGCAAGCAATTCTGCGTGGGTTTCATCAAATACAGCGGAGTTCACCAAACAACTAATCGCATTTATTCTACCGGCTTCGGCTAAAGTTAATATGCCGGTACTAATGGCGGTATTTTGTGCGTAATCATCCGCGCACAACAAGATGTCTTTTGGTGTGATACTACCCAATTTATTTTTCATTTATACACCACATAACGATTCAGCAAGAACCCTATACTTGTGAAACAGCACATACCACCCAAAATAGCGAATAAAGGCCTAATCCCGCCCCACTCAATCAACCCATACTCTATAATTTCCACGAACAATAAATTCAACAGATTAAAAAATAAAAAGAAAAATAACCGCTTTAAGATATACCCTCGCACGCGAAACGTAAAGATTAGGTTGAGAGTAAAACTTACGCAAATAGTTGTTCCATAAGCCAAGGCTGTGTATGTCAAATAATGCAAGCCCAACCAGGCACCAAATGCCATTAAAGATAAGCAAATTAAAGTATTACAACCGCCTACAATTGCGTAACGCACAAATAGATTGACGGCTGGTGAAGCCATTATCGTAGCATTAAACGTCCTGATTAATGGAATCATACGTGATCTCTTGCTTGATATTGTATAGTGGACGCTTTTTTGTCTCAATTAGTATGCGACTAATATATTCTGAAATAATCGCTAAAAATAAAAATAAGACTGAAAATAATCCGGAAATCAGAAAAATGACTGATGCAACACCGTTGGCTAATTGTTGATGACTAAAGAACTTTTCGATTAAAATAAAACCAGCATACAACATCATTACAATACTAATGAAAACAGAAAAAAATGCCATCACTCGTAGTGGTCTGGACGAAAAACCAATAATCGAGTCCAAGGATAAATTAATTAATTTACGTAAATTATACTTACTTTTACCGGCCAACCTGGGTGGGCAATTATAATCAATGCTCGCTGTTTTATAGCCAACATAAGCAAACATCATCACTAAATGACGATTACTTTCTTTCATTTGTTTCAAAGAATCCACAACATTTCGGCTTAACAGGCGAAAATTACCCGTGTCTGAGCGCAAGTCAAAACCTGTCATTTTACGTGATAGTCGATAAAACAAGCGCGTGGTTATATTTTTAAACCAAGACTCATGTTCACGATTGATCCTTGAAGCACACACAACATCAAACCCAGTTTGCGATTTTTTGACCATACTCGGAATTAACTCCGGCGGATGTTGTAAATCAGTGTCCATCAAAACGACCAAATCACCGCTAGCATGATCTAGACCCGCAGTACTTGCAATTTCATGGCCATAATTTCTTGAAAAAGAAATTAAACGGATCCGCGGATTCGCCTTAATATAACTCAAGCAACGTGATAAAGTATGGTCGGTTGAACCGTCATCAACTAGGATCAGTTCATACTCAGCAAAACTATGATTTAAGACGTCGACTGTTCGTTCAAGATAGGTCTCGATGATATCCTCTTCATTATACATAGGGGCAATCACCGACAGCTTAATGTTTGAATAACGCATATGAATAGTGCTACTGTTGAATAACATCTGTACGCAGTATATCACATATTGGAACTAAACTATGAACTCGTTGCGCAATTTGATTGAAAAGCACTATGCAGAGCAGCAAAAACAACCTGTGGCGCCGCCAGAAGTACTCGATGCACTGGCACAAGTAATCTCAGGCCTAGACCAGGGAAAATTACGTGTTGCTGAATCTATAGATGGAGTATGGGTCACACATACTTGGATCAAACAAGCAGTATTACTGGCTTTCAAATATTACAAAAACCAGTCATTCGACGCAGGAATAACTCAATATTATGATAAGATTCCACTTAAATATAGTAATATGACCGACGAAGAATTTGCTGACATGAAAATACGCTTGGTCCCAAATGCAACGGTACGTAGTGGAGTATTTATCGCGCAAAACACTGTGTTGATGCCTTGTTTTGTCAACACCGGCGCCTATATTGACACCGGAACCATGATTGATACTTGGGCAACTGTTGGTTCTTGCGCGCAAATCGGAAAAAATGTTCATATTTCTGGCGGGGTTGGGATTGGCGGTGTGTTAGAGCCATTACAAGCAAATCCCACTATCATCGAAGACAATTGCTTTATTGGTGCACGTTCTGAGGTGGTTGAGGGGGTAATCGTCGAGCGTGGCTCAGTCCTGTCCATGGGAGTTTTTATTGGTCAAAGTACCAAGATTTATAACCGGATGACTGGTGAGATCAGTTATGGTCGTGTTCCTGCAGGATCGGTAGTAGTACCTGGAACTTTACCAGCAGCAGATCTGAGTCACAGCTTGGCTTGCGCAGTGATTATCAAGCAAGTTGACGAGAAAACACGATCAAAAACCAGTATTAATGAACTTTTAAGGCCGTAATCGCTGGGGATGTTTGATGAACAAGCTTAAAGACTTATTGACCTCACTCATTGCATGTGCATCTGTAACACCAGATGATTCTGGCTGTCAGGAAATTATGATCACTTGGTTAGAGCGTCTGGGATTCAAGTGTCAGCGTCTAAATAACCAGCATGTATCTAATTTTTACGCACAGATTGGCACTCAAGGGCCGCTGTTATTATTTGCTGGTCACACAGATGTAGTCCCAGCCGGTGATCTCGGTCGCTGGCATAGCCCGCCATTTGAGTTGCACGAACATAACGGCTGTTTTTATGGTCGCGGAGTTGCGGATATGAAAGGCAGCTTGGCCTGTATGTTGTTGGCGGCAGAGCGCTGGATTGAGCAAAAAACTCAGCATAATTCACGCCTGGGCTTTCTGATTACCAGCGGAGAAGAAGGCGATGATTTTGAATTAGGTACACCATATGTAATGCAGTATTTAAGTGATCAAGGGATTCATCCGGACTTTTGTATAGTCGGCGAACCTTCAAGCATGCAGGATGTTGGAGATATGATTAGAATTGGGCGTCGTGGTTCACTTACCGCACATATTCGGCTAAATGGTAAACAAGGCCATGTGGCCTATCCACATCTTACGCATAACCAAATTCATCGAGCAGCACCTATCTTACATGAATTAACTAACCTGGTGCTGGACACAGGTAATGAGCATTTTCCTCCATCGTCTTTACAAATCACACGCTTACACACAGATAACACCGCCGACAACGTAATCCCCGGCGATCTAACCATACATCTGAATATACGCTATTCAACCGAACAAACTGTAGAATCACTGCAGAAAACAATTGAACATTGCTGGACTAAGCATGGCGTTACTCCAAAATATCAATGGCGACACAATGGAGCTCCATTTCTAACCCCACCAGGAGCTTTTATCCGCCAATGCTGTGAGATCATTGAGAGCCATACTCAAAAAGCACCAATCTTATCCACTGGTGGCGGAACCTCTGACGCACGCTTTATTGCTCCATATGGAGTCGATGTAATCGAATTAGGCCCGGTAAATGCCAGTATCCATCAAGACAATGAGTGCGTTTCTATTGCAGATTTAAACCGTCTAACAGAAATATATTTAGACTTTTGTCACAAGCTTATTGGATGATACTCGTAAATGAAAATAGCTCAGATCAGTGTACCGTATTATTACATGTTGAATATTTTATCTATGAATGTTATGATCTGATACATTAATTTATAGGTAAATGAAGGTATAAATTGAAAACTATAGATAATTTAGCAGACGGTAATTGTATGTATTACGCATACTCTATATCACTAGTATACTATCTGCGCGCACATGGAGATAAAAATTTAGCTGGTCATTTATTGGACCTACTCAAAGTTGACGAAATTAATAAAACCAACTTAACCACTCTAATACAGAGAAATCAAGATCTTACACTGCCGATACCTAATGAAGACTTAAAAACAGTACAAATGATACTCGGACCTGCTTGCCGAAAATTTGCTGCTGACAGCGCTAAAAAAGAATTTATAGAACAATCTGAAAAATCAGCGCTTTATGCTGCATCAGCCTATAAATTCAGATCTTATCTAGATACATATTTGAGAACAAAATCTCTCGTATTCCGGAATAATATTACCCGGCCAAAAGAAGACAACGGCACCTTCTCAGCTGCTGAAATATTTAAAGTGCATGGAATGCTAAAGCGCATGGAGGATTATGTCGATTCAATAAGAGATTCTATTGTTACAGTTATGAATTCTCATGAAGACCCCTTTAATACGACAATAGCTCATTTCGATCAACAGATTGAAGTTTATGTGAAAGAATTTTTCACCAGGAGTGAGTGTAGTGAACTTACTACGTACTATGACTACATAAACGCAGATAAACAATGGGGTACTGAAGATATATTGACTTTATTGCATCGCAGCATGTGTGAAGAATATGCTGAGCAAGATGTAGAGAGCGGTATTGTTACTGTAAAACACAAAACAGAGATAAATCTAGAAATATACCAGATAGGTAGATCACTAAACAATATAAATGAAGAAAAATTAGACCTGGTAATAAATCATAATGGTATAAACCATTGGACTTCGATAATTCCTGAAAAATATCTGAATTGTCCCAATAGCCATAGTCGAGGTTTTTTTGCTCCATCAAATAATATGCCACAAATCCTACTTGCCGGAGCTTTGATGATTAGCGCTTGCATGGCTCTGGCATTTACCGGTTATCTTGTAATTGGGTTGGTATTAGCTGCTTTAATTATATGTTCCATAGTAGCCATGTTGCCAAATGAATCGTGCATTAAAAACAAGCCATAAGGAAGAAAACTTATGATAAAAACAATCTTCGAATCGTATCGTGCCGGATTATTTCAACGCAAACATTGGCTGCCCAATCTAATTGCCGGTGTTACCGTGGGTATCATTGCATTGCCTCTGGCCATGGCATTTGCCATTGCCATCGGTGTCAAACCTGAGCAAGGTATTTATACTGCCATTGTAGCTGGATTATTGGTGTCGATCTTTGGTGGTAGTCCTGTACAAATTGCCGGGCCTACTGGTGCATTTATTGTTATTTTATCTGGGATTACCGCCACATATGGCGTAGATGGATTACAAATAGCTACCTTGATGGCAGGATTAATGCTGATAATCATGGGCTTTGCCAAACTGGGCACAGCAATCAAGTTCATCCCTGCCCCAGTTATTCTTGGATTTACTGCAGGTATTGCGGTGGCCATTTGGGTTGGTCAGCTGCACTTTTTCTTTGGATTGCCGGCCCCAGTTGGATCGCACTTTCATATTAAATTATGGAGTATATTACAATCATTACCCGGGCTAAATCTTAATACTACACTTCTGGGCCTGGGATCATTGTTTATCTTACTCACAGTCAATAAATTACCGTATCTTAAACGTGTGCCTGCGCCACTAGTTGCTCTGTTGGCAATCAGCGCGCTGCAGGCTAAATTTAATTTTACTGGCGTTGCAACTATTGGTAGTGCCTTTGGTGGTATTCATCCAGGATTACCTGTTCTACATCTGCCAGCATTTACTCTGGATCGAGTTCTAGAACTGATCGGACCCGCCTTTAGTATAGCTATGTTAGGTTCAATTGAATCGCTACTTTCTGCTGTGGTTGCTGATAGTATGTCTGGGACCAAGCATCATTCTAACCGAGAACTAATTGGACAAGGGTTGGCCAATATATGCACCCCGCTGTTTAATGGATTTGCTGCCACTGGGGCGATTGCCCGTACTGCTGCAAATATACGTAATGGTGGCAATAGCCCACTAGCAGGTGTGATACATGCGATTACTTTAGTTGGGGTTTTATTATTCTTAGCTCCGCTTGCGTCCAATGTGCCGCTGACAGTGCTCGCAGCAATTTTATTTGTAGTAGCATGGAATATGAGTGAAGCTAAACATGCCATAAAATTGCTCCGTCGCGCACCAACAGCTGACGGCATGATCTTAATTGTGACTTTTTTGACAACAATTTTTGTGGATCTAGTCGTGGCGGTGAATGTTGGCGTGTTATTAGCAGTCTTACATTTTATTTTTAAAATGACGGGTAGTGTATCAATTAAAGCCCAACCAACAGACCAAACAAACATCCAAATCTATACTATCAATGGGCCCATTTTCTTTGGTGCAGTTGATGCTATCAAAGATAGTTTACTGCAGACTCAACAGAATACAAAACTGTTGATTTTATCTTTTGAGTGGGTGCCCGTTATGGACATGACTGGTTTGCAAGCTATCGAAGACTGCATTATTGCGTTAAAAAAACGTAATATCCAAGTAGTGTTATCTGGCTTAACCCCTAGGTTCCGGGCAAAAATAGAAAAAGCAGGGATTGTGCAACAGCTTGCTGACGATGGTATCGTTAATAGTATCGAGCATGCCATGCAAAAAAACCTCTTATTAGGATATACCTAACTCCCCAGGTCATACCGAATGAAGTGAGGAGTTAAAAAATAAATCTAGATTGTCAGCCCTATTTTAAGCGCGAATGTTTGCTGAAGCATCACAATTGCATGAATTTATGATTACAAAAACAAGTGTTAAGCTTGATTCCCGGAGTATAATGCCATTAATTTAATATGTCGATAATAACTACTTTGTGCGGCCGCCGTTGCAACGATGTAGCCCATTTTACCGTCTAAAAAACCCAAACGAAAAAAATAAGATCGCAAAAATATCCAGCGTGCTGATAAAATGGCGCGTAATAAATTTGTTTTTTTCCCTTTTTTGAAACGCATTTCAGCTGATAAACTTGAGTATTTATTCATGCGAAATAATAATTCTTCGATGGATGGATAGGCGCGGTGCATTAGTGGCGATAGTAATTTTCCAGCAACACAATTTGTTTGCAAACTTTCATGCACAATAGCATCGCTGAATCGAGCACTACCGCGCTTAAACAATCGCGTGACTTTGTCTTTCCCTACATCACCATAGTGCATCCATTGGTTGCAATATTGATTGAGTCTGGGTTGACGAAACACAGTAGCGGTTGGATTTGAAATAACTCGCTTAATTTCTTCGCACAACGCATCACTCATCCATTCATCGCTGTCAATTGAATAAACCCATTCACCGGTTGCCTCCTCTAAGGCGCGATTTTTTTGTAAGCCAAATCCAGGCCAATCAGTTTGAAACACGCGATCAGCGTATTGTCGACAAAGTGATAATGTCAAGTCTGTGCTGCCAGAATCTAATACAATAATTTCATTCGCCCATTGTACAGATTGCAGACACCTTTCGATGGTGTCTGCGTTATTTTTTGTAATAATAATGATACTTAATGATGGTTTCATTTTTTGCCTGTTTGAATGCATAATAGTGAACATTATTCTTAACTCCCCCACGAGATCCCGAGCGCAGCGCTGAATCTCCCTGCAGTGGCACCGGGTTTTAAAAAGCACTGTTCTTTTGGTTTTTAATTAATGACCGTCTAATTATATTTATAAATAACATCAAGCAACAATTGAAAAATTATTTAGTTATGATCAAATAGCCAAATGAAAGACTACGAACAAATCATATAAACGCTTTTGGCAAAGATTGCTGAACTAGAAAAAGTCTTTATACAACAGGCTGCTAGAATTGCTGACTTGGAAAAACGCTTGCAAAAAAAATCACATGTTGTTTTTAGCAGACATGTGATTTTTTCGCATACATTTAAACATAATTTGGCGGAGTGGACGGGGTTCGAACCCGCGACCCCCGGCGTGACAGGCCGGTATTCTAACCAACTGAACTACCACTCCAATACTGGTGGGTGCTGCAGGGATCGAACCTGCGACCCTCGCCTTGTAAGGGCGATGCTCTCCCGGCTGAGCTAAGCACCCTAAAACTTAAGCCTGACTTACGGCTTCTTTCAATTTGTTACCTACTTTGAACTTAACCACTTTAGAAGCTTTAATTTGAATCACAGCTCCAGTCTGAGGATTACGTCCAGCTCTAGCAGCACGCTCAGTTGTGGAAAAAGAACAAAATCCTGGTATTAGAACTTGTTCGCCTTTAGTTAAAGACTTCGTCACAGTCTCCATAAAAGCATCCATCATTTTTGATACATCTGACTTGGTCAGACCTGCAGTGCTAGCAACAGCATCAATCAATTCACTCTTGTTCATTGTTTCCCCTTTCAGTTTTTAATCCCTTAAGCACGCCCAAGCGAAACAAGATTACGTCGTTGCCTTGCAACAACGACGACACTATAACGCTTATTCGTCCGAGTGTAAATCTTTATCTTTCTTTTTTTGCTTTTTTTTTGCTGCTTTTATTCCTGCTGGTTCAGCTGCCAATAATATCTGATCAGGCATACGTTCCAAAGACAATTCTAACACCTGTTTAACCGTGTGTACCGGGTGAATCGTAATTTTTTTGAAAATATTTCTCGGTATCTCGGCTAAATCTTTTTCATTCTCGTGTGGGATGATAACATGCCGGATACCACCTCGATGTGCCGCCAATAGTTTCTCTTTTAAACCACCTATAGGTAACACCTCGCCACGCAAAGTAATCTCACCAGTCATAGCCACATCAGCACGCACTGGGATGCCGGTAATCACCGAAACTAATGCAGTAAACATCCCAATCCCAGCACTTGGACCATCTTTTGGTGTAGCTCCTTCCGGCACATGAATATGGAAATCATGCTTATCATAAAAATCTTCGGATAAATTATCTAGCTTCAGATGACTACGGACCACTGTCATCGCAGCTTGAATCGACTCTTGCATCACCTCACCCAACTGCCCAGTTTGTATGACTTTGCCTTTACCCGGCATCATAGCTGCTTCAAGCGTGAGTAACTCACCTCCAACACTGGTCCAGGCTAAACCGGTGACTTGGCCTACCTGATTAAATGATTCGGCCAAACCATAACTGAACTTTTTAACCCCTAAGAATTTTTTTAGATTGCTCCTTGAAACGCTGATTTTATTCACGCGTTTATGGGTTAAAATATCTTTAACCACCTTGCGACACACACTAGCCAGATCGCGCTCTAAATTGCGCACTCCGGCTTCACGTGTGTAATAACGGACAATGTCATGCAATGCAGTATCGCCAAATACTATTTCATCACTTTTCAAACCATTGAGCATTTTTTGCTTGGGAACTAAATAATTTTTTGCAATATGTACTTTTTCATCTTCGGTATAGCCAGGTAAGCGTATAACCTCCATCCGATCCAGCAATGGTGCAGGGATCTCCAAGGAATTCGCTGTAGCAATAAACATTACATCACTTAAGTCGTAATTAACCTCAAGATAATGATCACTAAAAGTATGATTTTGCTCTGGATCTAAAACCTCTAGCAACGCAGACGCTGGATCGCCACGAAAATCCATAGCCATCTTGTCAACCTCATCCAACATAATCAAAGGGTTTTTTACACCAGCTTTGCATAATTTTTGAATTATCTTACCCGGCATTGAGCCGATGTAAGTACGGCGATGACCGCGAATCTCTGCCTCATCGCGCACTCCGCCCAATGCAATGCGAATAAATGTACGACCGGTGGCATTCGCTATCGACTGCCCCAAGGAAGTCTTGCCTACTCCTGGTGGACCGACCAAACAAATAATTGGGCCCTTCAAACGTTTTACGCGCTGCTGAACCGCTAAATATTCTAAAATACGCTCTTTAACCTTTTCTAAACCATAATGATCTTGATCTAAAACCTCTTCGGCTTTTTTTAAATCAAATTCTATCTTATTCCTTTTTTTCCACGGAACATTCAACATCCAATCTAAATAACTGCGAATGACAGTTGCTTCCGCCGACATTGGTGGCATTAATTTAAGTTTTTTTAGTTCTGAAGTGGCTTTATCTTTGGCTTCTTTAGGCATGCCTGCAGCAGCAATTGCACGCTCTAATTGATCAAGCTCACTACCTTCTTCACCCAGCTCACCCAATTCTTTTTGAATAGCCTTCATTTGTTCATTTAAATAATATTCGCGCTGACTTTTCTCCATTTGACGCTTAACACGCCCACGTACACGCTTCTCTACTTGCAATAAGTCCAATTCATTTTCAATAATAGACATTAACTTTTCAAGGCGCTGACCAGCATCTAAAGTCTCTAACAAAATTTGCTTGTCTTCAACTTTCAAAACTAGATAAGCCGCAACGCTATCAGCTAAGCGACCTGGTTCGTCTATAGAGACTAATGAGTGCAGGACTTCTGGAGGAATTTTATTATTTAACTTAATATACTGCTCAAATTGAGATTTGAGTGTACGCATCATGATCTCAAGATCTTGAGCATTAAATGCTACATCAAGATCTAGTAATGGCGTTAACGTTGCGCCTATATAGCCATTTTCACTGATAGTGTATTCATGTACTGTTGCACGTTTCTCACCCTCAACTAACACTTTTACGGTGCCGTCGGGTAATTTCAATAATTGTAATAGTACTGAAACCGTTCCAACATCAAATAAATCTGCCGGAGATGGATCATCTTGCGTAGACGTTCTTTGAGCCACTAAAAAAATTTTCTTGTGCTCTAACATTGCAACTTCAAGCGCTTTAATCGATTTATTGCGCCCTACAAACAATGGTATGACCATGTGTGGATAAACCACCACGTCCCGCAATGGCAGGACCGGCAGCATCAAATATTCATCCACGTCTTTTGGCTCGAGATTAGTTTCATCCGGAATCATACGCCCTCGCTTAAACTCAGTCCTGTGTTATAACTGTAGATGGTTCCTCTCCAGCAGCAAATAGAACAATGGGTTTACTTAAATTTTGGATAACATTTTCATCTACTACCACTTTGCACACGCCGGTCATTGATGGCAACTCATACATAGTGTCTAGCAATATATTTTCCAGCGTTGCACGTAAACCGCGTGCACCCATTTTTCTTGCTAATGCTTTTTTTGCTATTAAATGCAAAGCTGGTTCCATAAACTCAAGTTCAACATCTTCCATTTTAAATAAAGCATGAAATTGTTTAACCAAGGCATTTTTGGGTTTAGTTAAAATATCAATCAATGCCGATTCATCTAACTCATGTAACGTAGCTACCACCGGTAATCGGCCCACAAACTCTGGAATCAAGCCATACTTAACTAAATCATCTGACTCCAATAAACTCAAGGTTTTTTCAGCATCGTTTGTGAGTTTTTTCTTTTTTAATTCTGCAGCAAAACCAATGCCTGATTTGTCACTACGCTCACGAATAACTTTATCTAAATCCGCAAAAGCGCCGCCACAAATGAACAAAATATTTGAGGTATCTACCTGCAGAAATTCCTGCTGCGGATGTTTACGCCCGCCTTGCGGTGGAACTGATGCAATAGTTCCTTCTATTAATTTTAATAAAGCTTGTTGTACGCCCTCACCTGACACGTCGCGTGTAATTGAAGGGTTATCGGCTTTACGCGAAATCTTATCAATCTCATCTATATAAACAATGCCACGCTGAGCTTTTTCAACATCATAATCACATTTTTGGAGTAATTTTTGAATGATGTTTTCTACATCTTCACCTACATAACCGGCTTCAGTCAAGGTAGTTGCATCTGCCATCGTAAACGGCACATTCAGTAATCTTGCCAGTGTTTGTGCCAACAATGTTTTACCGCTACCGGTAGGCCCAATCAATAAAATATTACTTTTACCTAATTCAATACCATCTTCAGTTTTACGATGCATTCTTTTGTAATGATTATAAACAGCAACCGACAAAACTTTTTTGGCATGCGGCTGACCAATCACATACTCATCTAAAAATGCTGAGATTTCTTTTGGTTTTGGCAGCTCCATTTCACTAACAACTGGTGCGTCAACATTTTCTTCACGCATAATGTCATTACATAAGTCTATACATTCATCACATACATAAACAGAAGGACCAGCAATCAACTTCTTAACTTCATGCTGATTTTTCCCGCAAAAAGAACAATGCAAACTCTTAGTACTACCGCTTTTACCCATTGCGTCACCTTCTTATAACACGAGCACATTCAAGACATAATGTTCTTCAATGCTTTGCTATTATTTGAGATCAACCAAGTCTAGAGATGATTAACTCTCGACAGTGGATGCAGTCATTTGATCACGATCATGTAGCACATGATCTACCAGACCATATGTTTGAGCCTGCTGAGCGCTCATAAAATTATCACGCTCGGTATCGCGCATAATTTGCTCTGGAGTTTTGTTAGTGTGTTGCGCCATTATACAATTTAAACGCTCTCGCACAGCCATGGTTTCACGCGCATGAATTTCAATGTCAGTCGCTTGTCCACGGAAACCACCCAGAGGCTGATGAATCATCATGCGCGCATTAGGTAAACAAAACCGTTTACCCGCTGCACCTGCACATAGTAATAACGCTGCTGCACTTGCAGCTTGGCCAACACACAAAGTACTCACATCTGGTTTGATAAACTGCATTGTGTCATAAATGGCCAAACCTGCAGTTACTACGCCTCCAGGCGAATTGATATAGATAGAAATGTCTTTTTCTGGATTTTCTGACTCTAGAAACAACAGTTGCGCAACAACCAAATTGGCCATATGATCTTCAACTTCGCCTAACAAAAAGATAATTCGCTCTTTTAATAGACGAGAATAAATATCGTACGAACGCTCTCCACGTGAAGTTTGTTCAATCACCATTGGCACAAGACCGCTGGTATTCCTGATAGAATGCTCCAGATTACTCATCATCATTTAAACCCCTTGATTCGTGTTTTTTGGATGAATTACCTCGTCATATGAGGAGGTTTTTTTAGACACCTTAGCATTTTTAACCACTAATGCAGCAACCACTTCTTCCAAAACATATGCCTCGACACTGCTGCGAGCCTGTGCGTCTCGAGCATAATGTGCGCGCAATTCGTTTGGATCTTCATAAGCACTGGCCAAGCGCTCAATAAATGCGTCTACACTTTCCTTGGACGCTTTTAAAGCATGCTTTTTTACATAATCAGCAAATAACAAACCTAAATGCACACGTCTTTGCGCTTCATCAACAAACATTTCTCGAGGAAAATCAGGGATCTTCTCATTTTCAGAATGCGGGTGATCCACTAATCGATGATACATTTCGTGCTTCAAGTTCTCGATTTCATTATCGACTAAAGCTTTGGGCAAAATTAGTGGATTTTTAATCTTGAAAGCATCAAAAATTGACTCTCGATTAAGCTTTTCAACGCGCAAATCTAGCTCACGCACCATATTTTGTGTTATATCACTACGAAAAGATTCTAATGTAGAATCTTTTCCGGTGAATTTATTAATAAATTCCTGATCTAATTCAGGAATTTTTGGCATTGCGATCTGCTTGACCAAAACATTAAAGCGCAGCGGCTGACCAGCTAAATCGGCACGATGAAAATCATCGGGCATAGTCAATGTAAACACGACGGGTTTATCAGTAACAGCACCTATCAAATGATCAGCAAAACCTGGCATCATTTCTGCTGATCCGACTATAACCTCATGATTCTTAGATGAGCCTCCATCAAGAGCTGCGTCATTTAAATAAATATCTGAATCAATCAATACCTTATCACCCATAACTACTGGTCTAGATACGTCAACCCAAGTTTTATTTTGCTCACGTAATTGCTCTAACATTAAATCAACATCTTTCTCTTTGATTTGAGCCGTTACTAACTCAACTGTATCTGTGTCTTCTAAATCAGCGCTAACAGTTTCTGGAAAAACCTCAAAGGTTAAAGTGTAGCTAAATGGTTGGTCATCTACCCACCCTGTTAAGCCCACTACAGGTGTTCCTGCTGGAATTAATTCAACTTCTTGTAAAGCTGGGTACAAAGTAGATTGTATGGTTTCTTCAATTACTTCTTGACGTATGCTGTCAGTGTAACGTTGCTTGACCACACTGGTCGGGGCTTTGCCCGGACGAAAACCCGCGATCTTTACTTTATTAGAGAGTTTTTTTAAACGCGAATCCATGGCTGTATTCATAGTTTCGGCAGGCACCGAAACAGTTACCCTACGCTCCAAGCCGTCTAACGTCTCAACAGAAACTGCCATCTGGTCACCTCTTAAACAGAATTGTATATAAAATGGTGCGAAAGGAGAGACTCGAACTCTCACAGGTTACCCTACTGGAACCTAAATCCAGCGCGTCTACCAGTTCCGCCACTTTCGCAAACAGGGGAGATTATCAAGCAGTAATACTCTATTGTAAAGTACCTACATGCAGTCATCTTAACATAAGATTACTTAAAAGCATTAATTCATCCTCAAAGAATAAATCTTATACTAAAATGGTCTCTGACTTCCAGAAGATACTGCGCATATTTTTTAAAAACTATGTGTTGAGTTATGATTTGGGGTGAACGATGGGATTCGAACCCACGACAACCGGGATCACAACCCGGGGCTCTACCAACTGAGCTACGCCCACCATAAAAAATCGAACTTAAACAGGAATTCTGCGTGACGTTTGGTACGCCCGGCAGGACTCGAACCTGCTACCCTCGGCTTAGAAGGCCGATGCTCTATCCTAATGAGCTACGGGCGCAATAATTTGGTCGGGGTGGAGAGATTCGAACTCCCGACATCCTGCTCCCAAAGCAGGCGCGCTACCAGACTGCGCTACACCCCGTACACCCGTCATTCAGTACAGACGCTAAATGATACCCAGACTGCGGGCGCAGGTCAATCAAAAAATGGCTTAATTTTAAAAAAATGGGTGAATAACATCTGTGTATATCATACAAAAATTAATGTTATTCAAGCTCCGGCAGCTAAATGAACCCGATGTTCAAGGATACAACAATAGCCGGGCTTTAAACCCCAAGTTTAAATTACTCCAGGTCAATCATGAGCCTATTTCTTAAGTCTAGACTCCAGTAAATCACTAGCAGCAGTCACTGCTGGTAGATTTTCTGCTCGCTCAGCCATAAGTTCAGGGATACTCTGCTGAGTTTTACGCTGATCCAACTGCGGATCATTTGCAGCAACTGCTGGATTAGTTTCTTCTACAACGATTCCATTGAGCATAGCTGAGATACCATCCAATTGACCCGCCAGAAGATCTTCTGCAAGTCGTAAAATATCACACTGATTAGCGAGTTGTTGAGTCTTTAGATCTAAAACATCAACCTGTTGTTCTTTGATATGATCTAAAGATTCTAGCGCACTAAATGTTTGATCCAATTTAACTTCTTGCTCTTTTATATGCTGCAGAGAATCTTGCATCATTTCTTGCCATTCATCCAAATGACGTTGTACTGAAAGCTCTTTTTCTGTGCTTCTAGAATAATGATCATAGAGTAACATAGCTGTTACGGCGTAAACAAATGAGGCAGCGATCACTAATGCAACCACCATATTACCTATCGCACCTAAGCCGGCAAAGACCCCGACAAATACAAGGCCAATCAAAATTTTCATCCACCAAGAGCGCGCTCCATACCAGCGCGCTGCTTGATTTACATAACTATCTAACTTAAACACAGGTGCCGGCATTAAACTTCCAGACATCATAGATAAACTACTATGAGGCTTGTGACTAACTGACGTGACCTGGAATTCGTGTAGAAGATGTGCTGTAGTATTTTCTGGTAACGATTTCATTCTTAACTCCTTTTAGGAAAATAATCGCATTGAGCAGCCTGACCTGAGATCATCTGAGGTATTTTCGGCTAATTGCTCTTGTGACACACGTACGATTAAATCACTGAGATTATGATTTTCTAACAACAATTCATGTATAATCGAGGTTGTAAATCGCTCCGAAATATCCACACTAACGGCGTCCAAAACTTCACGCATTTTATTACTGGTTTGTCCGAGGCTGGCACATATTGTCTGAATCGAGGAGACATTGCTCTCTAATGTATCTAATGTATTATCCAAGCGTATTTCTTGTAATCCAGATTTAAACACCATCAGCTCAATTCCATGATTCAGATCACAGACCATCTGTTCGCTGGCATCCAAAATACCATCCGCACGTATGTTCCAAGCTTTTCTCAGGGCGGACGCGTCAACATCATATGAGTCTTTAGTACCATTAGAACAGTAATAGCCAACGATTAGACCAATGATGGCAGATCCAATGCCTACAACAATAGGGATAACATAGGTAATAACAGCAACTGCAGCGGCGGCAGCCAAGATAACTTCTACAATAATCATAACATTTCCTTAGTGATGGACTTATAAGAATTTGATCATCAGGTTCCATTCCTTGATCAAATCAACCCGCGAAGCTTAACAAGTATATATTTCAAAGTCACGTATTTTAGCTACTTATTTCATGGACTGATCTGAGCCACAAGCACGCCCGCCAGCTGAGGGATCAAACGTAAACTTTTTACTACAAAACTCACACTGCATACTAATAAATTCTTGTGCGGCAAACCATCCTGCCAACTCAGATGGATCCACGACACTTAAAGCCTGCCGCATTTTCTCCACGGTACAGCCGCAATGAAAACAAATCCCACGTGGTGTGTAAAGACATGGATTTGCACCCGAGTCCAAGCGCTTAATTAATTCAAAATTATCTTGCATCAACAGATCATGCTGGCTAATAGCCGATCCATTCATAATTACACTTTGCCAAGCAGAATCAAAGCTTTCCAGGCCAGGAGCGGGTAGCCTTTGTACTAACAATCCAGCAGCTTGACCATCTTGAACAGCAAACCAAAGTCTGGTTTCAATCTGCTCTGAATGAGTAAAGTAATGGATTATATTTCCGCAGATCTCAGGTGATATCTGCGGTAAGATACTTTGCTGTATATTAGTATTTGAGTCCTGACTGCGAGTGATCAACATATTACCGGTTAAAGATTCACGTAAACATGATCTGGCAACGGCTCTAATCTGTAATTCATGATTACACTGGACAAATAAATTAGATAATTCGGTATCACTTTCCATGTGTAAGCTCACATTCCCCGCAACTTTGAGCCAGCCGGCTAACAGTACACACGCTAATACTGCTTCACCCAATAACTTCTGCACTTCTGCGGAGTAACTGTGTTGTTTTAACAGATTTTGATACGAAGAATTTATCCGGACTATTGCACCTCGAACACCAATCTGATCTAACAAAAAATGCTGTGACATATCGCGGTTAATCACAGGAAATACCTGCACTTTAAGATCGTCCTTCCAGTAGTTCCCAACGTAATTCAAGTTCTGATAACTGCTGTTCTCTTTCTTCTAGCTGTTGCTTGATGCGGATTATGTCTGTTTTAGGCTGCTGATAACGATCTGGATGACCCAGATCGTCTTGAATTTTGGCTATAGCTCGCTCTATGGCAGTAATTTGCGCTGGTAATTTAGCTAACTCACGTTGCTCTGTAAAACTTAATTTATTCCCAACCGATACTTTAGGCACCACAACTTCTGGTATTGTTCTTGTTTCATCAATGAACTGAGACTCTTTGAATGCCTGATAGGTTGCATGATTACCTACTAAATCCATCCATTGACCTTTATCTTCAGAAACTAAAACTCGCGTAACAACATGATTAATCAACATTCGATCATGGCTGATCAATAGTAGTGTTCCAGTAAATGCCATTAATAATGATTCTAATAATTCCAATGTATCAATATCCAAATCATTTGTAGGCTCATCCATAACTAATACATTAACCGGCTTAGCAAATAACTTGGCTAGTAATAGTCGATGACGCTCACCACCAGAAAGCACCGATACTGGTTGATTGAATCGATCCGGAGTAAATAAAAAATCACGTAAATACGATGCCACATGTTGCTGCTTGCCATGTAAGGTTACATGCTCAGCTCCAGATGCAACATTAGCCATGACCGTCTCATTGTCATTCAACTGACCACGCAATTGATCAAAGTATGTGATTTCCAGTCCAGTTCCGTGCACTACAGTGCCTGATTGTGGCTCCAGAGTTTTCAATAACAATCGTACTAATGTAGTCTTACCACTACCATTTGCGCCAACTATACCAATTTTTTCTCCGCGTCTGATCAAACAAGAAAAATCTTCAACTATAGGTGCATCAGTAAAGCTATAACTGACATTTTCTGCATGCATCACCACCGTGCCAGAACGCGATACTTCTAAAGATAATGGTTTTACCTGACCAGTTAATACACGACGTTGTTGGTGTGTTTCACGCATATCTTTCAATGCACGTACACGTCCCTCATTACGCGTTCGACGCGCTTTAACCCCAGTACGTAACCACACCTCTTCGGCACTTAACTTTTGATCGAACAAACGATCATGTGTTTGCTCGGCCAATAATGCGGCGTCACGTCGAACCAAATAAGTAGCATAATCACATGGATAAAAGCTCAAATGTCCGCGATCAATATCTACAATAATATCCGCAACTAAAGTTAAAAATGTACGGTCATGCGTGACCATAACTACGCTGCCAGTATAAGTTTTTAAATACCCTTCCAGCCACTCAATTGCTGTAAGATCTAAATGGTTGGTTGGTTCATCTAGTAATAATAAATCTGGCTGAGTCAATAATGCGGCAGCTAATAATGCTCGACGCTTCATGCCTCCAGATAAAGATTGCATACTAGCGTTAACATTTAAACCCAGCCCAACGGACAAAGCTTCTAGACGCGCACCAACATCCCAGGCATGCAGTTCATCTAGACGTTGCTGAGCTTGGACCCAAGCAGAATGATCTTCAGTTGCAGACAAAGTATGTAATGAATATAAGACTTGACCAGTTTCACCTAGACCGCTGACCATGATTTGATACACCGTTTGATCAACATGTACCGGTACATCCTGAGCCAAACTAGCGATCCGCAAGCCCTGACGACGATGTACTTGGCCTACATCCGGCTCAATTTTGCCCTGCAAAATATTAAGTAAAGTAGATTTGCCCGCCCCATTTCTACCGACCAAAGCAATACGATCACGTGACTTAATAGTCCAACTAGCATTGTCTAATACTGGATGTCCAAAAAATGTCAGACTCACATTATTTAAAGTTAAAATTGGCATAATATATCTGCGATCAATGACTGTGCGCAGTACAGCAGCGCATTAAGTTTCATCATGTGGTCCTTGTTTCTTTCTATATAAACGTAATACAAATTTATTTGCACGCAAACGTCGCATAACTCGCGCTAAATGCAAACGATTCAACACACTAATCGATACTGTAACTTCATTATGCCGACCATCACGCGGATCGACCTGAATATTGCCTATATTTGAGTCAGTATTCGAAATTACGGTAGTCAATGCAGCTAATACCCCACGTTCATTGGCCACATCCATAGTAATATCCACCCAAAACTCGCCTTCAACATGATCATCCCAGCGCAATGAAACCCATTGCTCTGGGTGTGTATGAATCTTATTGACTACTGGGCATGTGCTGGTATGAACTAATAGACCTCGTCCCTGCTGAAAGCAACCCAAGATTTGATCGCCAGGTATCGGCTGACAACATTCTGCAAAATGCACAACCATACCTTCCGTACCTTTAATTATTAATGGTCCAGTAATATGATCAACCGGATCAGGAATCACACCATCATGTGTGACTACCAGACGTTTTGCGATAACCATTGCCATTTGACTGCCGCTACCTATAGCATATAATAAATCGTCCATAGATTTATAATGCAAATCCTGCAGCAAGGCCTGTAAAGACTCTTGTGGCACACCATCATGATGACTAGATAATTCAAGAAAGGATTGAGTTAACAACCTCTGACCTAAGACTACTGCTTCGGTGTGATGTTGTGTTTTCAACACATGTCGAATATTACTTCGAGCTTTGCCCGTAACAACAAAGTTGAGCCATGATGGACTGGGATGTGCTCCAGCCTCGGTAATTATTTCAACTGTTTGACCGCTAGTTAACGGCATACTCAATGGGACCAGACGCCGATTAACTTTAGCCGCAACACATCGATTACCCACACCGGAATGAACAGCATAAGCAAAATCAACTGAGGTCGCTCCGTTAGGTAACTCCATAATGTGCCCTTTTGGAGTAAAAACGTAGACCTCATCTGGAAACAGATCAATTTTAACATGTTCAATAAATTCTAAAGAATTATTTGTGCTGCGCTGTAATTCCAATAAACGTTTAACCCATTCTCGCGCACGTAATTGCGCTTCATTCACTTCTAAACCGGTGGATTTATAAATCCAATGCGCTGCAACACCATTTTGTGCTACGCGATCCATTTCACGTGTGCGGATTTGCACTTCCAAAGGCACACCAAAAGGTCCAAATAAAGTAGTATGCAGCGATTGATAACCGTTAACCTTTGGAATGCCAATATAATCTTTAAATCTCTGTGGCACCGGCTTGTATGTTTGATGCAGCGCCCCCATCACTCTATAACATGAATCTATATCTTCGGTGATCACACGAAATGCAAACACATCCGAAATCTCTGCAAATGCAGATTTTTTAACGCGCATTTTACGATAAATACTATATAAATGCTTTTGACGTCCAAAAACATGCTCATAAGGAATATTCAATTCCTCTAAAGCTTCTTGCAAATCTTGTTCGATTTTTTGCGTTAATTCGCGGCGATTGCCACGCGATTTTTCAATGGCAGATTTAATTGCACGATAACGCATGGGGTATAATGCATGAAAACCCAAATCTTCTAATGCCGTATACATCGCATGCATGCCCAAACGATTGGCAATCGGCGCATAAATCTCCAGTGTTTCAATGGCAATTCGTCGACGTTTTGCCACTGGCAACACACCGAGTGTACGCATGTTATGTAACCTATCAGCTAGCTTGACAATGATCACGCGAATATCTTTGACCATGGCCAAAACCATCTTACGAAAGTTTTCTGCTTGAGCTTCTGCGCGTGATTCAAATTTGATTTGCGTTAATTTTGTAACCCCATCGACTAATGCAGCAACCTCAACTCCAAACTGCAATAACAAATCTTCTTTGCTAATCGACGTGTCTTCGACTACATCATGTAACAAAGTTGCCATAATAGTTTGATGATCTAAGCGCATGCCGGCTAAAATTAACGCAGCGCCAACTGGATGAGAAATATACGCCTCACCCGAACGACGAGTTTGTCCCATATGTGCTTTTTCAGCAACCATATAGGCTTCATGACAAGTTGTAACTTGCTGAGGCTCTAAATAAACCTCCAAAGACTCACGTAATGCTTGAAAATAATCAACGTTAAGCATCTTAGTCTTCTTTTAAGATACTCGCATCAATAAATCCTTCGGCGATTTCACGTAAGGCTACGACTGTAGGCTTATCATTTTCCCAAGCAACAAATGGTTGTGCGCCACGTACAGCAATTTGCCGCGCGCGTTTTGAGGCTACCATCACTAATTCAAAGCGATTGGTTACATTTTCCAAACAATCTTCCACAGTAACACGAGCCATAATAACATTACCTCAGCGGTTAAAATAAGATTTTACTGCTTGGACAGCAAGAATGATAGTAATTTTTGCTGTTTGAACGCATGGCGCGCTTGGCGCAAGCGATCTGCGCGTACAATTGCTACCAAATCATCTGCTGCACGATCAAATAAATCATTAACAATTAAATAATCAAACTCAGAAAAATGACTGAGCTCAGCGGTGGCACGTTGCATACGATGCATTATAGTTTGGTTATCGTCTTGTTTGCGACCCTGGAGTCTTTTCTGTAGAACGTCCAATCCTGGAGGAAGTATAAATATACTTTTGGCCCGCGGCAAAACCATTTTTATTTGTTTGGCGCCTTGCCAATCAATATCCAAAACAACATCCATGCCGGCATCCAAACGTGAGTTTATTTGCGCATGCGAGGTGCCATAAAAATGATTAAAGACTGATGCATGTTCAACAAAATCACCAGCTTTAACTTGCTGATTAAACGTTAGTTCATCAACAAAAAAATAATCAACTGCATCGACCTCATTTGGACGAGGTGCACGTGTAGTATGTGATACCGAGACCACTACATCATCCATCCGCCGGACCAACTCACGAACCAAACTTGTTTTGCCTCCACCTGAAGGTGCAGACACAATCCATAATGTTCCTGGTACGTTATTCACGCAAAACTCACATATGATTTTATTTTAATTCAGATACTATACCGTAAGCCGTGATAAACCACAATTTCACTGATGTGGCTAAAATGATCGGCAAAAAATGATTGTGCCTGACTTGCTCGAGCAGGCCAGGCGGTGAGTCGAGCTTGTCAATCAGCCATAGTGATCCCGGTTATTTTAACCAATCTTTAGCAATCTATGGCTTTATTTATCATATGTATAATGACCATACCCAGTAATCTTACCAGTCTTACTATCAATTTTTAAGAATGTACCGTACTCCTGACTTTTCGACACCTTTACACCTGTAAAATGCACTTTTAAAGGCGGCTGACCTTTCTTTGTAAAAATTTGTAAACCTTGATAAGTATGGACACCTGGTACAATTGAGGGTGTTGTATTTGATACAATCTTGTGTCCGGTTATTGTACCATCTGCTGAACGCCAGTCCTTTGGATCGGTTTTTTGAATTTCATAGATGCCATCCATTATCTTATCGCCAGTCATTGATACAAGATTTAGCGTTGTAGCAAAAATAGGATTTGATATCGAACATGCTAGAATAAATGCTGAAACGACTAATTTATTAATCACAGTAACTCTCCTTGTTTATATTTTGGAAACTTGAGGATATAATCTTATACTCACTACTATTATATAGTATATAAATGGTCACTCCGGTATTTAATCCATTGATTCATCTAAATTCATTCAAGCCAGTCCAGATAATATAAGATGTTGGTAGTATCTGGCGCTATAAACGATTATAATTTTGCGCAGAGTATATTACCCAAAAAGGATAAACCAATGCGCCCAAGTAATCGTGAATTAAATCAAATGCGTCATGTTACTATCACGCGTAATTACACACAACATGCTGAAGGTTCAGTGCTTGTGGCATTTGGAAATACTCGAGTATTATGCACCGCTTCTGTGATGGATGGGGTTCCGCGCTTTATGAAGGGCAAAGGACAAGGATGGATTACTGCAGAATATGGCATGTTGCCGCGTTCAACGCATAGTCGTAATGAGCGAGAAGCAAGTAAAGGCAAGCAAGGTGGGCGTACTCTAGAAATTCAACGCTTGATTGGTCGATCCCTGCGTGCATGTATAGACCTGAAGCGCTTGGGTGAGGTAACTATTACTATGGACTGCGACGTGATTCAGGCTGATGGTGGCACGCGTACTGCGGCAATTACTGGCGCATGTGTTGCCTTGCATGATGCGGTTGAATGGATGGTTGCAAATGCAAAAATACGTAAAAAACCTGAGTTCACCTATGTTTCAGCGGTTTCTGTAGGCCTGTATCGCGGCAACCCTGTATTGGATTTAGACTATGCTGAGGATGTCTTAGCTGAAACTGATATGAACGTAGTTATGAACGAAAATGGTAAATTCATCGAACTGCAAGGCACGGCAGAAGAAGGACATTTTGACCGAGCACAGTTAAATACTTTATTAGATCTGGCCAACACCGGCATTACACAATTGATTCAATGTCAAAAGAACGCATAAATAAAATGTTGGACCAACAGATAAACCAAGTTATTCTGAGCTTAAGACGCGATATAATTGCGGCCGAACATCTGTATGATCGACCGCAAAATAGTGTTAAATTATTGGCTGTCAGTAAAGGACAAAGCAGTCTTGCTGTACGCCAGACTTTCGCTGCAGGCATCAACGATTTTGGCGAGAGCTATCTACAAGAAGCCCTAAAAAAACAAGAAGATTTAATCGATTTGCCGATAACATGGCATTTCATTGGACCAATGCAAAGCAATAAAATAAAACTTATTGCTCAACACTTCTCTTGGGCTCACAGCCTGGAACGCATAGACTTCGCTAAAAAATTAAGCCAATATCGTCCAACCAATCAAACAGCATTGAATATCTGCATACAAATCAACCTGGATAATGAGCCAACTAAAGCAGGTATAGCCCCAAACGAATTAGCAGACTTTATTCATCAACTTAAGGGCATGCCTGGGATCAAGTTAAGGGGGTTAATGTGTCTACCAAAAGCACTGATGGATCCTTTAGAGCAATACCAAAGCTTAGTACGTCTCACAACACTGTTCAATAAAATCAACGATCAGCTTGATATTAAATTAGACACATTATCTATGGGGATGAGTACGGATTATCATGCAGCGATTCGCGCTGGCAGTACTCTAGTACGAATTGGACGTGGGATATTTAGCCAGCAAGTCGCCAGATGAGACAATTGATTATAGCCAGTAGTAATCCGGGTAAACTACGAGAAATCCGGGCAATTTTATCTGATATTGAATGTATTGCGCAAAACACTTTGGGCATTGATGATGCTGAGGAAACTGGTTTAAGTTTTATTGAGAATGCAATCATCAAAGCACGTCATGCCAGTAGAATTGCTAACAAACCAGCCTTAGCCGATGATTCTGGTCTGGTCGTGGCCGCCCTCCAAGGCATGCCAGGAATTTACTCCGCACGTTTTGCTGGAGCGCTGGCAACTGACAAAGAAAACATCAGCTTATTACTAAGTAAACTTGAAAATATTCCGCCAATAAATAGATCTGCGTATTTTTATTGTGTGATGGCATTAGTACAACATGCTAACGATCCAACGCCGATTATTGTTACTGGTAAACTACCTGGTAGTATTGTTCTGGAGCCAAAAGGCCACAACGGATTTGGTTACGATCCGGTTTTTTATCTGGCTGAACATAACTGTACTTTGGCACAATTACCAGCTCAAATTAAAAATACTATCAGTCATCGAGCCCAGGCATTAAGTTTACTCGCAGCGTATGAATATCACCAATGATGTGAACCTGAATAAAAGTCGGTATACTTAACTACTAATCAATATATTCTAGGATCTTTTATGTCAGGCATGCTTTCGGTGGTTTATTTTCTATTCATAGTCTTTTTTGGTTTTGTAACTTTTGTCTTGTGGGCACGCATTGCATTACGCTATGTTAGAATCAGCTGGTTGCACCCGATTGCACACACGATTGCAGTTTTAAGTGATCCAGTGGTTCAAGTATTTGCGGGTCTAATTCCTCAGGCAAATAGTCGTAGTCGGCGCTACGATTGGCCTGCATTTATCGTCCTTGTAATCACTGAGGTGTTGAAATTTATCTGTATTGGATTTTTGTTTTTAAATAGCATGCTGCCGATTGGACTTTTATTAAGTTATGTCGTGTTAGATCTGGTCACTCAGCCATGTTCTCTGCTGATGTATGCAGTCATCTTAAGAGTAATTATGAGCTGGATCCAACCTGCGTGGCAAAACCCGGTGGCGGATGTATTGTATGCAATCACTGAACCATTGCTTGGGGCTGCTCGAAAGATACTTCCAGAATTGGCAGGGCTAGATTTTTCACCAGTCCTGGTGATTGTCTTATTAAAAACCATCACGTTAAGTATAAGTGCAATCCTGCCATTGCATCTGATTTAATACTTTAGCTAAATCAGCGGATGTATTAATGTCTTGTTGTGGAGCAACACATGCTTGCTCCACCAAAATTCGATGTCCGGCAAATAAAATACGTAATTGTTCAAGCATTTCAATTGACTCTAATGAACACTTTGGTAACAACACCGATTCCATTAAAAAATTAGCCCGATAAGCATATAAACCAATATGCCGCCAGGCGTCCTGTAAGCTCAAGAAATCATCACGATGCGCCGGAATAGGACTACGTGAAAAATACAGCGCGCGATTAGCTGAATCTCGCACTACTTTAACTACATTTGGATTAATAAATTCAGCATTATCGCTAATCGGCCAACATAAGGTTGCCACAGAATCTGCTGATGTTGACAATTTTTGAGCTACTTGATGAATTAATTCTGGCGGGATAAATGGTTCATCACCCTGTACATTCACAATTAACTCATCAGCTGTAAAACCTAAAATATCTGCTGCTTGTGCAACGCGCTCAGTCCCACTAGCATGTGTTGGATCTGTTATGATCACTTGTGCACCCAAGTCAGTCATGGTCTGAGCAATCAAAGGATGATCGGTGGCAATCGTGATCGACTGCGCTTGTGTTTTCAACGCTTGGCGATACACTCGCTCAAGCATGGTTTGTCCGCCCAGCATCATTAATGCTTTGCCGGGTAATCTGGTTGAACTATACCTGGCGGGTATTATAATATGAAATTCAGGCAGACTCATGATTCGGTTTCTTCTAACGTCAATGATCTTGCTGATTGCTCAAGCATCACCGGGATCCCATCAATTATTGGATAAGCCAAGCGATCGAATACACACCATAATTCCTCAGCACGCACAATTAACTTACCTTTGCACACCGGGCAAACCAACATTGAGAGTAATTTTTTATCCATTATGTAAGTCCTTGAATAACTTGATCTCGTATATATACTGGCAGTGAATCTGCCGCACTTTTAGGTTGAATCTGATCGATCAGATCTAACATTGAACTTGCATGTGGAAAGACCACTTGTTGATGTACTATTCTTGAGCTAATCGCATCTGGCAACTCTGCAACATAATCCTCAAAACCAACGCCAATCAAGATCACATCCCCGGCTTCTGGAATAACAATCGCAGATGCAGAAGATACACTTACAGGCATTAACTCTTGAAGGTTTATATCATATACCGCCCAATATAACTGGTGCATGCGTGCATCAATCACCGTTAAAATTTTTGTGTACGCGGATAATTGTCGATCCTGTTGGCAGAAATTATGAGCCATGGCCAATAATCCACCCACAGGGTATAACTGCAAACCATTAGCATATGCAAATGCTTTAGCTAAACTGCATGCAACACGTAATCCAGTAAAACTACCTGGACCACAACCAAAGGCAATATGATCCAATGCACTCACATCAATCTCAGCAGAATTTAACAAACGATCTATCATTGGCAATAAGTTTTTTGCATGCTCTTTTGCCGATAATTGTAACTCACTGAAACTCTGGCCGCCTACCTTCAATGCAACTGATGCTAGTTCAGTTGATGTTTCAATCGCCAAACTCTTCACGCTGACTCCGGGCAAGTAGTTGATTTTGTAGGCGCAAGAGCTGAAATAAATTTCAGCACCCGCGGCAGCTCACGGGTTTTTTGCATAGTAGGTAAGCTTTCAAAAATAAATTTACCGTATGCGCGCCCCGTCAATCTTGGATCGGCGATCATTAAAACACCGCGATCCGTTATATCTCTAATTAACCGCCCTACCCCTTGTTTCAAAGATAAAACAGCCTGTGGTAAAGATAATGCATCAAATCCAGAAATCCCTTGTGATTTTAAATAAGCCATTTTACCACGAGTAATCGGATCAGCGGGGCTGGCAAAAGGTAGTTTATCTATAATTACACAAGACAAAGTATCTCCTCTGACGTCAACACCTTCCCAAAAGGTTGCGGTACCTAATAATACGGCATTACCTAATGTGCGAAATCGTGCTAATAAAATTGGCTTGGCTTCGTCACCTTGGATCAATAACGGATATTTTATACGATGTTTCAACAAATTAGCGACTAATTTCAATGCTCGATGACTGGTAAACAGAAAAAAACAGCGTCCTGCACACGCGTCTATAATTGGTACCACCTGGTTTACCAGGCACTCATGATAATTAAGAGCATTTGGATCGGGTAATCCTCTGGGCAAATATAACAAAGCTTGCTGTTTAAAATCAAATGGACTGGGCAATAGCAATGTTTCTGCGGTGTTTAGTCCTAATGAAGTTAAAAAACAATCGAATGAATCAGCCATGGTCAGAGTAGCTGAGGTAAGCAAGTAGGCACAGGATTCACGTGCCAACAAAGCTTGAAATGCATCTTTGACATCAAATGGGGTTAAATGAAA
>CANNIJ010000004.1 GCA_947505025.1 Legionellaceae bacterium
CTGGCGCAGTACGTGAATACCCTGTTTTATCCCGAGTAAGTGTATTTGATTTAGGTGATGCTCGAGTTGTTTCATTGGACTTGGATGAGGTTGCTAAAAGCGGCGGTGACGCTGCAGAACGTCAAACTGCAGTGATGTATATGTTAGCACGTTATGTTTTAGCCCGGCACTACTATTTGACCGAAGAAAGTTTATCCAACATACCGTCCCAATACCTAGCCTATCATCGAAAGCGTGTGGCTGAAATCAGAGAAGATCCCAAAAGAATTGTATACGATGAATTCCATAGAACATCCACATCTGCTGCCGTACGTGACCAAGTGATTACTGATATGCGTGAAGGGCGCAAGTGGAACGTACAAATATCATTGCTGTCCCAGTCTGTTGACGACTTTGACTCAGTTATGGTTGATTTTGCAACATCAATTTACATCATGGATGCAGGGCCAGCACAAACACTAGAAAAGACATGTAAGATATTTGGACTATCGGAAACAGCCAAGAATGCTTTACGTACGCGAGTACATGGTCCAAGAGCTGGTGGAGCTACATTTCTAGCACAATTCTCCACAAAAAATGGTGTGAGCATTCAACTACTTACTCTGACCTTAGGGCCAATTGAGCTCTGGGCATTTAGCACTACAGCCGAAGACGTCTTAGTGCGTAATCGCTTATATAAACAATTAGGCCCAGAGAATGCGCGAATTTTTTTAGCATCAATGTATCCAAATGGATCGGTGGCCAAAGAAATTGCCGAGCGCCTCAATCAGATGAAAGAATCTAGCAGTTTAATTGATGAGGATATACAAACCAGCGTCATGGAAGGTTTTATCAACGACCTATTACGCACTTACTCGAATGATCCCAAGAGCAAAAATTTATTATTGATTTAGAGTAACTCCCCACCACGTCATCCGGCGTTGTAGGATCGCCTTTTGAATTATCAGTGATGTCATAGGCCAGGTTGATACTGCGTTTAGATAGTGTTGAGTAATCTGGAACAGATTACGGCTCTTCTGCACATCTGTAGAAATTAATCATGCGTAAATTTCGACCCCTTAGAAGTCGAGAAACTGGCGCTGAAAAATAGTTTTAACAACCGATAATCCATAGCATCGTCTTTTGGCTACTTTGATTTTATTATTCATTCCCTCAACAAAGCCGCTATTTTTCGCTTTTTAAAGTAATTGACGATGTAAGGTTTGTATTTTTCCAGTATAATTTTGCGACATGATATCTATCTATAACAACAGCTTGTGGACCAAAGACTTTAATGGCAGCATAGACAAAAGCATCATGCATATCGTTGCAAACGCTGGTGTCGGTAGGTGTCGGATCCTTCTTATTGGCGCACGCCCATTCTGTTTTGTCGCGGGTTTACCACACTTGTGACAGGTGCTATGGTCATTTTTGCTCTTTACTTCAAAGACAATATTGCCTAGAGTATCAATACTTTGCGATACAGCTTCAAGCGATTTTATGTCCAAAGTCCGGGTGATTTGACTCATTATTTACGCGACATTTTAATTTAGATGGCGCATTATAACCAGGATCCAGCGCGGGTTACACTACCTACAGATGCGCAGAAGATCCAGCAATTGTCAACACGCCCTAGGCTATGCAACAAAGCCCTTTGTATATTTAGATAAGATAGTTTACCCCAACTTTAATTCCATGCATCTGAAGCGTAGTACTCACAGGTAAATTGATAGGATCGGATGCTCCTTTTATCAAGAAGTTGTTGGCATGAGTGCCATAGTCGGCATAGTTGTATTCGATTTTCGCAGTCCAATGAGGAGCCAATAGATACTCGGTTCCGATACCAATCAGTCCGCCCGTTTTCGTTAAGCTTTGGTTTGAGCTTATAATAGTAGTCTCAAGAATCAAGGCGTTACCAAGGCTGTAGTTCACACCAGTCCATGCCACACCACCTTTAGCATAAACGAGAAGGCCGTTTGTAGGCAGAACGCCCAATCGTGCAGAGGCGTCAGCTGTCCACCTGATATTGGCGCGACAGGAAAGGATTGCAAGACAAGGTGCAGTACCTTGAATGTTGGTCCAATTTCCGTCCCCCTCAAGTCCGAAGATTAAGTTTTGGTGCTGGTAATTATAGCCTGCCTGACCACCAGCCAAGAATCCATTTAGTTCATGCGAAGCGATAGAAAAGGAGTTGGTGCCACTTGTCGCGCCAGGCAAACCTATATTAATCGCACTTGCTGCTGTGGCTAAACCGGCGCCACCGTTAGCGCCAGCGTAAAATCCAGTCCAATTTTTTGAGGTAATATCAGGCCCCATTGTACCGGCGAGAGCAAACTCCGTAACCATCAAATTTAATGCTAAGATTGGGAGCATTAACATATTCTTCATGAGATATCCTTGCAAGAGTAAAAAATCTATTTTCATTTTTATTTAATATAAAGCCATCATATAGGAAATTATGCTCATCCCAAGGAGGCAGGGCTTGCCTTTTGCCTTTTATTGATTGGCTTTTATCTGTTTTTTTGATCAGCGGGCAACAGGCAAGCCCTGACCCCTTAGCTTCGCTTAGCTTCTTTAAGGGTTCATCGACTCCTTGTTTCAACTTATGAATATCTCGTTGTTGTGCCCTGATTTTAGCGTGGGCCTTTCAAATGCCTATACCCTATAAAATAGATTTATATATCCTAAAAACTCGGCATTTTATTTAGAAAACAGCATAAAAGCAAAGATTTCTTTGTCTACGATGATTTGAAAATTTTCCCAGTTTTGTTGTTGGGCAACTTTTTCAAAGGTTTTAATGGATTCTGGAAAATCATCAACTCGAGGATACTCCATTCGATTGGCCAGTTCTGCAGCAGTTATTGCAGGAATAGTAGCCTTCATTCGTGCTTGGAGCGCATCTAACCATTCATCACGTGTTTGATTACCCTGCCGAATCCCGTCAATCATGATTAAAAAACCATGAGACTTGAGCTGGGCTTTGCAATTGGCAATAAAATCAATTTTGTCTTTCAGAGCCAGAAAATGAACGGTATAGCTGGTAAATATGATATCAACAGGTTCGGATAAGCGCGGTATGGCGTTTATCATATTATCTGCGATAAACTCTTTTTTACAATCAAGATGAGCCAGCGTGTTAGCCGCCATTTTTAAAACATCTTCAGCCTCATCGATTCCAATGTATTTACTTATCGCGGTTTTAGACAAAATCTGTACAACAGTACTGGCATCACCACAACCAACATCCACAGACGAAAACGCCTTATCACCAAAGTTAGCCGATAGGAATTGCTGCAAAGCAGACAGCATTTCACGATTATATAAGGTATTGCTACTCACCATAATTTGGTAGCGCTGCCAATTTTTATTAAAGTATGCACTTGTGGCGTTTACAGTTTTAGATGGCATAGGACTTTCCGTTGCTTTAAATTGAAGTATGATCCGTCTAACTCAAGTTGCGAGTAAAGGGCAGGGGCTAGCATCATACATTTTACATGTTCTTTTTGTCATTTTTATCTCCAATTTGATTATATTTAAACTGTACAATCAAAACGAGCGGATTTCTTTTGTTTGGTCTAGTTTTTGGGGTGCATTATTGATAGCTGGCATAAAATAATTCTTGGTTTCGTGGTAATATCAACGACCATCCACTCCAAAGTATACAACAAAACCTAAGGATGTAAAAAATGAAAAAAGAATGGATTAAGATGATTGTTTGGATCGTAGTATTTCAATTAATTGGCTTAAGCTTAGGCTTAATCACACAAGATAACATCTTATCTTGGTATAAATTGTTGCATAAATCCAGTTTAACCCCAGCACCATTAGTATTTTCCATTGTATGGCCGATTTTATATGCCATGCTAGCTTTAGCCGGCCAATCATTGTGGCAGCAACGTTCAGATCACGATGCACGGATAGCATTATATTTTTACGGCAGCCAATTGCTTATGAATTGGTCTTGGACGCCATTATTCTTTGGCTTGCATTATATAGGCCTTAGTTTTGTTTGGATTTTGCTTCTAAATATACTAACCCTAATTAATATTTATCTCACAAAAGATAAATTTAAATTTGCATGTTTAATGCTGGTCCCATATTTTTTATGGCTAATCTTTGCGTCGTATCTAAATGGAATGATTTGGCTGCTAAATTAGTTCTGGCGGCCAGCAGAGCAGAAAGGGGTATTTAGACATCCCAGGCCAGTGCGTATAGTGATATTTACTTTAGTCTTAAACCAAAAGAGACTATAATAAATTCCACGCCCTAGTCTGCGGAATGCATAACTGTAATTTTAGATTCTTAAGGATTATCGATGCTGTTATTCATATGTGCGATGGTGATCTTAATTTCATGCACATTAACTAGATACATGATTTATTACGCACAATCACATCAAATCATAGATCAACCTAATTATCGTAGCTTGCACACAGTAGCAGTCCCTAGAGGTGCAGGGATCGCTGTTATATTTAGTGTAGTATGGGCACTTCCATTCATACATTGTGCTTTTGGCACACTACCTGCAGGTAGTATTTCCCTAATTTTAATTACAGCTGTGGTTACATTAATTGGTTTTCTAGATGATTGCTGGAATTTATCTTCGGCATTAAGGTTTGCTATATATGCAGTTGTTTGTACTGGGATATTATACTCTTTAGGCGGTATGCCAGTTATATATTTATTACATTTTAATCCACATGTAGCCTGGATGATGCAAATAATTGGCTGGATTTATTTGTTATGGATGGTGAATTTATATAATTTTATGGACGGCATCAATGGATTAGCTGCATCTGAAGCTATTTGCGTGTGTATAGGTGGCGTTTGTTTATATTTAGCTACAGGTCATTCTGATGCAATCTATATACCTCTAATTGTTGCCGCTGCAAGCCTGGGTTTTTTAGTATGGAATTTTCCCGTAGCTCAGATATTCATGGGTGACTCAGGTAGTTGTTCTTTAGGTCTTATTTTAGCGGGGCTATCTATTCAAGCCGGCCGGTTGATGCCGGAGTTATTTTGGGCTTGGTTAATCCTACTTGGTGTGTTTATCGTAGATGGAACATATACCGTGCTGTGCAGAGCATTACAAGGATTAAAAATTTATCAAGCACATCGTTCGCATGCATACCAACATGCAGCAGCACGCTTTGGACATGCACGCGTTACATTTATTGTGATCTTAATTAATTTAATCTGGTTATTCCCTGTATCTGCGTTGGTTGGATTAAAATATTTAGATCCAATTTTAGGTATAATACTGGCTTATATTCCATTAACTTTAATAGCATTCCGGCTAAATGCCGGACGTTTAGTGCATCTCAATAAAATCATTGATTAAATTATCTACTACATTTGGATCGGCCAAAGTAGATAGATCACCTAAGTCGGTAAACTCATTATGAACTATCTTTCTTAGGATACGGCGCATTATTTTACCGGAACGGGTTTTTGGCAGCGCAACCGCCCATTGAATGTTTTTTATGTGTGCAATTTGACCTATATGGCTTTTTACGTGATTAATTAATTCTTGCTTTAAAGCATTAGTTTGCGCGACACCATTTTTGGTTGAGATAAAGGCATATAAAGCATCCCCAGTAATTTCATCAGGAATACCAACTACCGCCGCTTCAGAGACCGCATGATGCATGAGTAAAGTATTCTCTAGTTCCCCAGTCCCCAGACGATGCCCGGAAACATTAATTACATCATCATTCCGGCCAGTGATGGTATAGTTGCCGGCGGCGTCTTTACAGGCACCATCTCCGGTCAAGTACTTTCCTGGAAATATAGAAAAATAAGTTTCAATAAATCTTTTTTGGTCACCATATATGGTTTGCATTAATCCAGGCCAGGGGGCATTAATTACTAGATTACCCGAGCAATCATTTGGAGTTAATTGTGCATTATCATCTAATATTTCCGGTGCAATACCAAAGAATGGTTGCGTAACTTTGCCAGGTAATTCCGGATTAGCTCCGGGCAATGGACATATAAGTATTCCGCCAGTTTCAGTTTGCCACCAAGTATCAATGATAGGGCAATGGCCTTTACCGACAATTTTTTTATACCACTGCCACACATCTGGATTCATCGGCTCACCGACACTGCCTAACAGTCTTAAACTATCTAGATGGAAGCCATTCAGCCACGCATCACCTTCTTTACGCAATGAGCGTATAACAGTAGGGGCTGTGTATAAGATATTTACTTGATGCTGATCGATTATTTCCCAGTAACGGGCAAAAGTCGGATAGGATGGTATGCCCTCAAACAACAGAGTAGTACAGCCATTAGCTAAAGGCCCATATACACCATATGAATGCCCAGTAATCCAGCCAATATCCGCTGTACACCAATAGACTTCTGCCGATCCGCAGTTGAAGATTGTTTGATGCGTAGTTGCAGCATAAACTAAATAACCAGCGGTACCGTGCACAACACCTTTAGGCGCCCCAGTTGAGCCTGAGGTGTAGAGAATAAATAAAGGGTCATTGGCATCCATGGGCTCTGGCGGACAATCGGCACTTTCGGTTTGCATCAGCAAGTGATACCAATGATCTCTGCTAGCATCCCATGATATTCTTTGACCAGTATGTTCAACTACAATGACTGAAGTTACATCTGGACAACTTGTTAATGCTTGATCGCATGTATCTTTTAGAGGAATGATTTTGTCCCCACGCAGCCCAACATCTGCAGTGATTAATATTTTACACTCGGTATTACGCATTCTAATCGCCAATGAATCTGCAGAAAAACCTGCAAAGACTACCGAGTGAATTGCGCCAATTCGTGCGCAAGCTAACATGGCAATAACTGCCTCAGGTATCATCGGTAAATAAATTGTAACACGGTCCCCGGCGCACACGCCTTGCTTTTTGAGTACGTTGGCAAATTTACAAACATTTTCATACAGATCAGCATAAGTGATTTTACGGGTTTTATCCGGCTGATTGCCTTGCCAAAGGATTGCGATTTTCTGGCTATTTTTCGACAGATGTCGATCAACACAGTTATAACAAGCATTAAGTTGCCCATCAGTAAACCAGCGCACATTGCCAGCAGCAAAACTACCCTGCAGCACATTGCTCCAAGGAGCAAACCAAGTTATAAATTTTTTGGCTTGCTCGTCCCAAAATGCGCTAGGATTAGCAATCGATGCCGCATAACATTCTTGATAACTAGCCGCAGTCATGTTTTGAGGTATATTATTATGTTGCATCTTTTCGTCCTTCCTGGAGATTATTCTAATACGAATGACAATAGTATATTTGTACCAGATTTGAGTGGTAACTGCATCAGGTCTATGGGATAATTTTGACTTGATTTATTCCAACACAGGTGAACCAATGGAAGATAATAAACAAAAAGCGCTGACGGCAGCTCTTGCACAAATCGAACGACAATTTGGTAAAGGTTCAGTGATGCGTATGGGGGACAATAACGCTGGACGCGATATTGAGGCTATATCCACTGGTTCACTTGGATTAGATATTGCATTGGGGATTGGTGGATTACCTAAAGGTCGTGTAGTAGAAATTTATGGTCCTGAATCTTCCGGTAAAACTACTTTAACCCTACAAGTGATCGCTGAATGTCAAAAAGCCGGCGGAACTTGTGCTTTTATTGATGCTGAACATGCATTAGATCCTGGCTATGCAGAAAAGCTAGGAGTTAAGGTATCTGATTTATTGATATCTCAACCAGATACCGGAGAGCAAGCCTTAGAAATTACAGATATGTTAGTACGATCAGCTGCGGTTGATGTCGTGGTAGTTGACTCTGTGGCAGCCTTAACGCCCAAGGCTGAAATTGAGGGCGAAATGGGTGATACCCACGTTGGTTTGCAAGCTCGTTTGATGTCACAAGCATTGCGTAAATTAACCGCGAATATCAAGCGATCGAATACTTTGGTGATTTTCATCAATCAAATTCGTATGAAAATTGGTGTTATGTTTGGTAGCCCAGAAACTACAACTGGTGGTAATGCATTAAAATTTTATGCATCAGTGCGTTTAGATATTCGTCGTATCGGTGCAATTAAGAAAGGTGAGGAAATTCTAGGTAGTGAGACTCGGGTTAAAGTAGTGAAAAATAAAGTTGCACCACCATTCAGAATTGCAGAATTTGATATTTTATATAACGAAGGCATCTCCCGTGAAAGTGAAATAATCAATCTGAGCGTTCAATTAGGCTTGATTGAAAAATCTGGTGCTTGGTATAGTTATCAGCAGGAAAAAATCGGTCAAGGTAAAGAAAATGTGCGTGTTTATTTGAAAGAAAACCCCAGTGTTGCGGCGGTGCTTGAACAGAAAATTCGAGCTGAGTTATTGGTGAAAAAAGTACCTGTACCGACTACAGAACCTGATCTTGAGTTGGTAGATGAATGATACGGAAAAACTTGCATTACTCCTGTTAACTCGCAGAGAGCATGCAGCACATGAACTAACGCAAAAATTACAGAAAAAAGGTCATGATTTTGCGACAAGCCTTGCGGCTGTTCGCAAATGTCAGGATTTAGGTTATCAAAGTGATTTGAGATTTGCCGAAAATGTGTATCGTACACGTGTTCGTCGAGGATATGGTCCACAACGGATCCAGCAGGAACTTTGTGCTGCAAAACTGGATGCGGATTTGATTCAGGAAGTTTTAGCCACTGAACCAGTTGACTGGGTTGAGCGTGCACGTGAGGTTTGGCGTAAGAAATACTCTGATATTCTTGTGGATTCGCGAGTAGAAAGACAAAAACAACAACAATTTTTATTATATCGTGGTTTTTCCATGGACACTATTATAACAATGTTACGAGAGAATGAAACTTGAAAACTTCACAGATTCGCCAGGCTTTTTTTGATTATTTCACCCAGCGCGGGCATACTTTGGTGCCGAGCAGTGGATTAATCCCAGGCAACGATCCCAGCTTATTGTTTACGAATGCCGGCATGGTGCAATTTAAAGACATATTTCTAGGACATACTCCGGCGCAATTTAATTGTGCAGTTAGTTCTCAACGTTGTTTGCGCGCAGGTGGCAAGCATAATGATTTAGATAACGTAGGCTACACATCCAGGCATCACACATTTTTTGAAATGTTGGGCAATTTTAGTTTTGGTGATTATTTTAAAGCACAAGCGATTCGTTTGGCGTGGGATTTTTTAACTCAGGTTTTAAAATTACCGGAGGAACGTTTGTGGGTCACGGTACATCAAAGTGATGATGAAACTGCAGATATTTGGCTGAAGGAAATGGGCGTTTCTCCTGAACGTTTTTCTCGCTGTTCTGATGCTGATAATTTTTGGTCTATGGGTGAAGTTGGTCCTTGTGGGCCATGCACCGAGATTTTTTATGATCATGGGCCTGATATTGCGGGAGGTCCGCCGGGTCATCCTGGATCTGAGGGCGATCGTTACGTAGAAATTTGGAACTTAGTTTTTATGCAGTATAACCGAGACAAGTCCGGCCAATTACATCCACTGCCGACCCCATCAGTTGACACAGGCATGGGCTTAGAGCGGATTGCGGCGGTAGTTCAAGGTGTACATAGTAATTATCAAACTGATATTTTTGCAAATTTAATTGCAGCGATATATGGTCTGACTCAAGGGGTTGCTCGTGATAATCCTTCATTGAATGTAGTTGCAGATCATTTACGTGCCTGTGCATTTTTAATCGTTGATGGGATCTTGCCGAGCAATGAAGGTCGCGGATATGTATTGCGCCGGATTATTCGGCGTGCAGTTCGACATGGCCATCAAATGGGTTTGGCGGTGCCTTTTTTTAGTGAGTGCGTACCTGCGTTGATCGTGGAAATGGCTGATGCATACCCAGAATTGCGTGCTAACCAAACAATGATTCAAACGGTTTTAGCGACTGAAGAAAAGCAGTTTGCTCGAACACTGGAGAATGGGTTACGTTTATTGAAGGAACATTTGTCGGGCACAAAAAGCAATACGTTGCCGGGGGATGTGGCCTTTAAACTATATGATACCTATGGGTTTCCTTTAGATTTAACGCAAGACATAGCACGTGAGCATAATCGGGTTGTAGATGTATCTGGTTTTGAGAAATGTATGCAGCAACAACGTGAGAAATCGCAGTTAGCCAGCTCATTTCATGCAGATGATGCGGCCGCAAATATTGCTGATTTGAGTACTATTTTTACTGGATATACACAAGACACCACGGACACGCATGTTATTGGCCTGATTGATCAGGGCAACCGGGTTGCCAGTATTTTGCCGGGAGTACGTGTGGGTGTGGTTTTGGAGTCTACGCCTTTTTATGCTGAATCTGGCGGTCAAGTTGGTGATAGCGGATTGTTAGTTCTACAAAATGCTAATTTTCGCGTTGATGATACTCAGTGCCTGGGGCGTGCGGTAGTACATTACGGCGAGTTACTCGATCATGAGTTAAGTGTACATGATTCGGTGACGGCGTCAGTGAATGTGCCGCGTCGCCAATCGATTCGAGCTAATCATACTGCGACACATTTGGTTCATGCTGCGCTAAAGGATCTCTTGGGAGATCATGTGCATCAACGAGGATCACGCGTAGATGCTGATCAGGCACGATTTGATTTTTCACACACACAGCCATTATCAGTCGAAGAATTAGAGCGTATAGAGTCATTGGTGAATCAACATATACGCGACAATGTATTGGTTGATACAGATATCATGAATATGGAGCAGGCACGTGATGCGGGTGCGATTGCATTGTTTGGTGAGAAATATAGTGAACAGGTACGTGTATTAACCATGGGGACAATTTCTAAAGAATTGTGTGGCGGTACTCATGCTCAGCGTACGGGCGATATTGGTTTGTTTAAAATTACTGCTGAATATAGCGTGGCCAGCGGGGTACGCAGACTAGAGTGGGTTACTGGAACAGCAGCAGTGCTTTGGTTGCATACACAAGATCGTATGATCAAGACGATAGCGCTAATGTTAAAAACCTCGACAGCAGAAATGGTACATAAGTTATCCCAATCACTGCAATCGGTTAAGCAAAGTGAAGCTGCACTAGCTGAGTGTAAAAAAAGCCAGCTATTAGCCGTGAGTAAAGTCTTGTTGGCTGAAGTTATTCAGTGCGGTGAATTAAAAGTTTTGATTAAGCGCATCGACAAAATGGATGCAGCAAGCTTGCGTATTTTATTGGATCAAGTTGTTTTAAGTATAAAAGATGTCGTTATAGTTTTATTTAGCGTACAGCAAGATAAATTAAATGTGGTTGCGAGTGTGAATCCAGCACTAGAAACATTGGTACCAAGTGCAGTGAATTGTGTGCGTAAATTATGCGGTACTGGCGGTGGACGTGATGGTCTGGCTCAAGGTGGAAGTTCGTTACCAGATGATTTAGATCAACGTGTTGCGGATTTAGAGCGAGATATCATTGGGTAAGATGCTTGTTATAGAGACAATTAATTTTGATGCGACAACCGTGCGATTGGATCTTGCTTTATTTGTGAGCCTGCGTCAGATCTGTTAGTATAGCGTCAAACTTCAACAAGAGCTGTGTTATGCAACCATTAATGAATATCGCGATCAGTGCCGCTCGTCATGCCGGTGATATGATTCTTCGTCAATCCGAAAATCTAGATCGTCTAAAAGTCACAGCAAAAGGTAAAAATGATTATGTTAGTGAAGTGGATCTTAAAGCCGAAGAGCTAATCATACATACAATTCACAAAGCATACCCCGATCATGGTTTTATTGCAGAAGAAAGCGGTGCTTATCGTGAAGATGCAGATAATGTTTGGATTATTGATCCGCTGGATGGTACCAATAATTATTTACATGGGTTTCCATTCTATGCAGTATCAATTGCTCTAAGGATTAAAAATCGTATCGAGCACGCGGTTATTTATGATCCTTTACGCCATGAGTGTTTTTCTGCTAGCCGAGGACGTGGCGCTCGTTTGAATGATCGACGGTTACGTGTTTCTAAAAAAACACAACTATCTGATGCTTTGTTGTCCACATCACATTTATCTAATAGTTCTAATTTGTCTGAACGCTATTTGCGTTCACATGAACAGCTTGTTGGCGAATGCTTAAGCTTGCGACGTACCGGTAGTGTAGCTTTGAATCTAGCCTATGTTGCCAGTGGCCGTTTGGATGGATTTTGGGCTTATGGGTTGCCGTTATGGGATATGGCCGCCGGCTCTTTATTGATTCAGGAAGCGGGTGGTTTGGTTGGCGATCCGTTGGGTGGTGAAAGCTTTTTAAGAAGTGGCGACTTGGTTTCTGGGACGCCAAAAATCTTTAAAGCGTTGCTGGTACATTTGTCTAAAAGCACGCCAACAAGCCAAGAAAAACAAGCTAACACTTAAACTTAAGATTGGAATATCACCAGTGTAAACCCATGGCGTTCGGCCATGGGCCGGTTGGAGTGATGATCTTAATATACCAGCATGAAATGCTGGTAAGCTGTCAATGATTTGACCTTTGTCGGATATTATTGAAGATAAACCATCGTTATTTGCCATTATTTGATAGCGCCCAGTCATTATAGATAAAGCCTGAGCTATTTGTTGATGTTGATATACTGCTAAAGAGTGTCCAAACCACCCATCATCACTGATAGACACAACCCATTCGGCTTGGGGCAGTTGTTCACGTAAGTGCAGCGGATAAGCTAATTCGTAACAAATTAAACTAGCGATCTGGTGTTCTTGTACCTGAATGGGTGTTTGAGATAATTGTCCTGGTACCATGCTGTTAGTTGGTAGATTCAACCAATGCATAATTGACTGAAAAGGTTTTGGAATAAACTCGCCAAATGGAACTAATTGTTTTTTGGCATAAGTCCCATGTGCTGTGCCGGTTGCAAACATTGTATTTAAATACTCACCGGTATGACCGCTGTTCGTTTGTGGGATCCCCAGTAAAATAGCACTGTTAGCATGGGCAGCATGTAGTCCTAGATTTTCAATAACATCATTTAAATAATCTATTGGCACTGGGATCGCCGACTCGGGTAAAACGATCAGTTGGCTTTTGCCTAATTGCGCATTAATCGCAGTTTGATAGCGATGCAGTAATTTCCAAAAGACGGTCTCATCCCATTTATCATGCATAGATAAATTAGCTTGAATGATGGCCACAGAGATTGATTCTTTGCTTAAATGAGTCCATTTAATCGACTGAAGTAGTCCGGGCATTAAAATCAGGCCTACAGCGTACAGAATGAAAAGATTACGTTTAGGTTTAAGATAAATGCCGGTTGCAAAGAGACTGGCGGCTAAGCACGCTATAAATCCAATCCCTAATACCCCGATTACTGGTAATAGCCCGGTTAGGGGCGTGTCAATTTGCCCAAATCCCAGAAGCAACCATGGAAATCCGCCTAAATAGTTGGCACGTAGCCATTCGCTAAGACACCATAATGCGCTAAATAAGAAACAATTAAACAGCCAGCGCCCTGGACGTGCTAACAACCGATATCCCAACGTCATTAAACCAAAGAAACCTGACACATAGATGATGAATGTTGCTGTAATGAGTATCGCGAATATTGGATGTACCCGGCCAAATGTGTGTACACTGACATATATCCACGAGATCCCTATGCCCATAAAAGCACAACCAAACAATATACCGCAGTACCAAGCTTTTTTGATAGATTGTGTGTGTAAAAGATTGAATAACAGCATAATGCCAATTAATGCACAGCCAGGCAGATGGACCGGTGCAAATCCTAGGGGCATCAATGCGCCAGCAAAGACTGCTTGTGCGCTGGAAGATTTAAGCCAAGTATATTTGTTTTTGATTAACATTCTGGATAATTCACCGCCAGACCACCCTGTGATGTTTCTTTATAAATACTTTGCATATCCATGCCAGTTTGCTTCATAGTTTTAATGACTTTATCTAGCGATATATTATGCTGGCCATTGCCCATCAAAGCCAAACGACTGGCATTTACCGCTTTAACTGCACCCATGGCGTTGCGTTCAATGCATGGAATTTGCACCAGTCCCATTACGGGGTCACATGTCATGCCCAGATGATGTTCCATGGCAATTTCGGCTGCATTTTCAATTTGAGCATTGGTTCCACCTAATACTGCAGTTAAACCTGCCGCGGCCATGGATGCTGCCACTCCAACCTCGCCCTGACAACCTACCTCAGCACCTGAAATTGACGCACCTTTTTTGTAGAGTATGCCGATCGCTGCAGTGGTTAAAAAGTAGGTGTAACAGTCTGTTACCTGTGTTTTTTTATACGCATCCTGCAAATATTTAAATACTGCTGGGACTATGCCCGCAGCACCATTAGTAGGTGCGGTGATGATCCTTCCTCCAGCTGCATTTTCCTCATTGACTGCGATTGCATATAGATTTAAACGGTTCATTATGTCAGAGCTTTCATATTGGCTGGGAAAATCTTGGGACTGGAGGATTTTCTGGTACAACTCTGGTGCACGTCTTTTTACACTAAGTCCCCCAGGTAAAATGCCGCTGTTAGAGCAACCACGATCGATACAGTCAAGCATAATATCTGCCAAATGTGATATGCCAGCATATATACTGGGCGTATCGCGCCATGTTCGCTCATTCTCAAGCATCAGCTCGGCAATGGAAAGTCCATGCATGGTACATAATCGAAGTAATGTAGCGGCATTTGCAAACGGATAAGGCTCAGGTTTGGCGGGTTTCTTCTCCACGCCATAATCCTCTTCAGTGACAATGAATCCACCGCCAATAGAATAATATATTTGCTGGCGCAAACATTTGTGCTGGGCATCGTATGCGCTAAAGCGCATGCCATTTGTATGTTTATCCAAGCGTTCTTTTTGTAAAAAAAGCAAGTCAGACTCAGGATTAAATACAATTTCTTTTTGACCGGCTAACATCAATTTATGTTGAGTGAGGATTTCATGTGTACGTGAGATCATATCTTCTGGCGTAACTGATTCAGGCAATGCTCCGGCCAGACCATTTAATATCGCTCGATCAGTGGCGTGCCCCTTGCCCGTTAGAGCTAGGCTGCCATAGACATCGATTTGAATTCTGCTGGTGGAGTTTATCTCATTATGGAGAATTAATTGTTTTAAAAATTCATGTGCCGCCAACATAGGTCCTACTGTATGCGAGCTGGATGGACCAATGCCGATGGAATATAGGTCAAATAAACTAATACTCATTCTTTAGTCCTTAAGGCAAAATGCCAGTTCATATGTTTTGACAGTTCGGCGAGCATTAAACTACCGCGAATACTATTACCTTTTAGATTAACGCGCGGACCAAGCACAGCAATTCCAGCAGTACCCGGAACAACTCCGATAGTATAACCAGAAACACCACTTTTTGCAGGTATACCGCTGCGTACCATGTGTGTGCCGGTTTCATCATATAATCCACAAGTAGCCATTATAGCTATAGTTATTTTGCATGTCTCGGCGGATATAATTTGCTCTTGAGTCCATGGGTCGCGACCAGCATTTGCCAGCAATGCTGGTAGGTAGAGCATTTGCTCAATCACCGCCTCATAAGAGCATAATGAAAAATATAACCCAAGTGTCTCATCAACACTGCGACCACCCAGACAGTTACGACTTTTTAATAGATATGCCAGAGCACGATTGCGGTCACCTGTACGTTTTTCTGATGCACAGACCAAAGGGTTGATAGTTAGTCGTGTATTGAAAAGTTTTTTAATCCAGTGCTCGAGCCACCCGAATGGTTGTTCATTAGTCCCAGGGATATGTGAACACAAGGCGATTGCCCCAGCATTGAGCATTGGATTAGATGGCTTGGGCCCATGTCTTTCCAGGCGTGTAATGGATGCAAAGTCATCGCCAGATGGTTCAACTTTAACCCACTCCAATACATTATCAACCCCAAACTCTTCCAGCAAGCCAATTAATGGGATTAATTTGCCGGTGCTTTGCAGCGTAACACGTGGCAGCTCTCTATTACTATATACAAGCGGTTCAGCGCCTAAAGGTAGCACCGCGATGGCAGTGAGCTCTGGATCCATGTTAGCTAACTCTGGAATATAACTAGCTATATTCCCCTCATGATTTTGTTCGGCCAGCAGAACTATTTTTTGTAAGGTGCTGATATTGATGGTTGATGAATTCATTTGGCGTCAACTTACAATCAAGTGGATTATGATTAATTCTAGCACATAATTTATCTGAACGACATATTATGAAATCGCATCGTGCGGGTTGGGTCAGGTTTTCCAAGTAACCCCGAAGTCTACGATATTCACGCCTATTTTTACATGCCCATTCTGAGGTGTAGGTCCAGCTTGATTAATTCTTGGGTCAGCAAAAACATAAGCATACTGTAGTTTGGCAGACCACTGCTTGGATATTGTATGCTCAATACTAGTGGCTAATAAGGTTATACTAGTTGCGGGTAATGCTATAGGCCTAAAAGCAACTGATTGTGGACTTGATTCATATTCTGCAGCAACCCCCAGTCCCCAATCTTCAAGAATTTGATATCTGGAGGCAATTTGCAGACTCCATGAATCATTATAATTTAATGGAAAAAATAAATCTCCAGCCACCGAGTTTTTTAACAGAAGATTCTGTTCTTGGCTCCACTGGATATAACGGATCGTCTCGAATAGCATCCACAATTCGGTGGGCTTGTGAACTAAATTTAGCGTATAGGTTGTAGGAATAATGAGGTTATCACTGAAATCAGGCCGATAAAGATTACCTAGTTGACTAACTCCAGCTAAGTGTGTGAAATTTATTTTTGAATAATAACTTAAATTTAAAAAATTGGATTTATTTAATTGCAAAGCGAGCCCAGTGTCCCAACCATAGCCCCAGGCTGAGCTTTGATTAAACATTATACCTGATGGTTGGGCTACAAAATTAATTTGTGCATTGCTGATTTGATTTATATCAACACCCAGACCGACTGCTATTTTATCGGTAATCTGATAACTCAGTTTAGGACTATAATTTGTATCTTTAATAATATCATCGGTAACTAACCGGCTAACAAACGAAGAGCTGGTGTAAGCAATGTTTGACAGTACTGGATGTGATATATCAAAAGCGGTAACCAATTTAGGATTTATGCGACTGGCAAGTCTTAAATAAGGTAGAAAAATATTAGTATTACTGGATGCCGTGCCATATATGCCGGAGATTGTGCCGGTATATTTCATGCCAACTGCAATATCCGTTGTTCCAATTATAGCTGTGAATTTATTGATACTATTTAATGCTGCTGGATATGCTAGTGATGGGGACATCATTTACGCCGCCTTCAAATGGGTTTGTTAAGTTTTGACCTACCTTCTCCAAACACAAAAAAACGCCACCAATTAATATAACTACAGGAATGATAAACCAAGCTGAATGGGATGCATGTAGTTCTGATAATAGCGATAAAGGTAGTACTAAGATAAATAGCCAGGTAAAATAACATGTGATCGAGTAAAAATTCCTCGGATAAGGTACATTTTTAATGCGAAAGCAATTTACTTGAGAGATATTTAGCTTGGTTATTAGAGATATAAATATGTTGAATTTACGATCGTCAATTATATTTTGAGATAATAAACCTCGGATTAAACCGATTTGTAGCTCAAGAAAGTACAGTGGGCTTTTATTACTCGAGATGAATTTGTTGATTACAGATTTCGATACGTATTTAGCTAGCTCGGTTTCAATAGGTATAGCTCTCTCAGGGATCACATAGTAACTATTCATAAAATCATGATTACTTGCCTCGTTTAAATTTTCCCATATTTTTTCTCTTCGTAGTGCGTAGCGTAATGCAGTTAGATATGCAAAGTGTAGATTGAGGATTTTTACTTGGTATATTTTCAGCCTTTTATTTGCAAGATGCGTATTACAAGTTAATAGTTGCAGACCCAAGTTATTGCTAATAGATTCGATCTCAGCATAGAGGTTGCTAGCATCGGTAAAACGTGTCATAGCTGCACTGTTTTTAAATGCAATCACAAAAGCTACAGATGTACCTAGCATTGTGCTGACTAGAAATGGAAATTCAACCATAAAAGTCCAATGTAAATAGTTGTAGATTGCCGCAGGGATAAAAGATATCCAGAACAGATAAGCGAGTTCGCGTCGCATCCATACAAAATAACTCATTACGGTAAACCTATTACCTACATGCATTAAATACTCACTCCAAGTTGCTACTTTGGCCAACAAATAGTGTGTGTGGCTTGTTGTAGGTCAAGGGTCAAGGATCTATAACTGTATGTAAAATATAGCACCATTCTGGATTTAGTGCTTAAATAAAATGTAACTTAGATGGTATTTAGAAAATTGACCGGCATCCCTGGTTATTCTACAGCATCAGCTGCGCAAAGTTTTACTCAGCGTGATACTCAAGACCTGTAATCAGACGATCAGAGTGAGAAATTCTCTCCTAAGTATACCGAGCGGACTTGCTGATTCTGTAGGATGGCTTCCGCGCTGCCTTCACATAATATTTTACCTTGATTTACAATGTAGGCGCGCGTACAAATCGTCAGGGTTTCTCGTACGTTATGATCAGTGATCAGCACACCAATATTACGCTCACACAAGTGTAGAATGATTTTTTTTATATCTAAAACTGAAATAGGGTCGACGCCAGCAAATGGTTCATCTAGTAGAATAAAACTGGGCTCAATCGCTAATGCACGCGCAATTTCTACACGCCGGCGTTCACCTCCGCTCAAGCTCATGCCCAAATTATTTTTTAAATGTGTAAGGCTAAATTCCTGCAACAAATGCTCTAATTTTAACATGCGTTCAGGTTTGCTAAGTTTTTTTCTTAATTCAAGTATCGCCAGGATGTTATCTGATACAGTCATTTTACGAAATACACTGGCTTCTTGGGGCAAATATCCAATACCCAGACGTGCACGTTTGTGCATGGCTTTTTTAGTAATATCTTGACCATTTAATAAAATGCTGCCTTGGTCGCAGGATTGTAAGCCGACTATCATATAAAAGCTGGTGGTTTTGCCGGCGCCATTTGGGCCCAGTAGTCCAACGCACTCTCCGCGTTTAATATGCATACTCAAACCGTTAACAACGGTGCGTTTTTTGAATGATTTCTTAATATTGATTGCGGATAATGTATTCATGTGTTTTTCTCAGGGTAAATCACAATCGTAGTGCGTGCTAGAGTGGTAGGAGTTGTTATTACATGCCGATGTGCTAAGTCGTAAATAATTCTAGGTGCAGTAAAAGATTGTGGGCCTTGAGTAATGCGTGCTGTACCTGTTAGCAGTATGGTTTGTGTGATTTGATTCAACAGCATGTGATCTGCTCGAGCATGCATGAGTGGCTCATCAGGCTTTAATTTACTCCAGTAATGCGCAGGTTTATTCGGTTCTCCATTAATTATAGCTGTGAGTAATGGATGCTGGGAGTCTCCGTGAGTAGTCACATTGTGTGCTCGCAGATGTGCTGATGGTTGGTCCACAACCACATCGTTTAACAGTCTAAGGCTATGCGTGGCAAGATCGGCGGTCATGCCATGGCTATGTCCTTGTGTGGGTGCTTGTGTGAAAAACACTTGGTCGCTGGTTGTAACTTGCTGTTTCTGGGAGTTGTACTTGAGTGATTTGGTAGTGACATGCATGTCAGGTCTTTTAGCGCTGGCTATAGTATTTAAATGGACATTATCTTTAAAGGTAATCGTTTTACCTGAATGTAATGAAATGGCACTATCGGCGCTTAAATTCATTGGCGGCTGTTCTGTAGATATAATCTGTATGCGTGGTTGTGTAAACACGTGAGTATTGTTTTTTTGTATATGAAGCATGCATTTAGAGGAGAATGCGTGCACTTGAGTGCCATTTTGATCAAATTCTTGGAACGCAACATTGATTGCGACTGCGTCCACAGTCGTAGCCAAGCTTGTTTCACTCATACGCCGAATGACCGGTTTTTTTTTGCCAGCAAAAAATATAATGCCAGTACAGACAACCAATACAATCAACCATATAATGGTCTGCCGCACATACTTCACTTAGATATTATCCGTTGCTGGAAGTTTAGTATTCAGAAAGGTCTCGATCGCCTGTTGTGTTTTATTTTGGGCGCTTAAAATCATATCACAAACTTCACGCACTGCTCCGCATCCTCCATTATGGGTGGTAATCCAGTCCGCGCCAGCTTTGATGGCCTCTACAGCGTTAGCAACCGCCACACTCATGCCAACTTGTTGCATAATCGGTAGATCTGGCAAGTCATCCCCAACGTAGGCCATTTGGTAGTCCTCAAGATTTAAACTAGTTTTTAAATCCTGATAAGCTGATTGTTTATTTATTTGCCCTTGGTAAACATGTTTGATGTTTAACTGTAACATTCTCTGCTCAATTAGCAGTTGTTTAGATCCGGTAATTATCGAGACTTCTATCCCAACAGCTTGCAGTAATTTCAAGCCCAATCCATCGTGTATATGAAACGCTTTTTGATCATTGCCGGCATTATTTAGAAAGATTAGTCCGTTGGTCAGAACCCCATCTAAATCACATATCAGGCACTTAATATTTTGTGCTTTCTTGATCAGCATAATTTTAACTCCAGAGTCTTAAAAAATTCCGGCACGCAGCAACGCATGTAGATGTACTACAGCTTTTGGCTGGTTGTCAGCATCGACTACTACCAAGCAGGTAATCTTATTTTTTTGCATGATTTCCAAGGCTTCTGCCGCTAATATACCTGGAAAAACAGTTAATGGCTCGCGTGTCATCACACTATGTAATTTTGTTATATTTAAATTGTCATTAGCAATTAAGGTTCGGCGGATATCTCCATCAGTGAACACGCCAACTAAATTTCCGGTTGCATTTACCACACAAGTCATGCCCAGGTGTTTTTGATTTACCTCAATCAACGCTTCAATTACCGTATCATTTTCGTTGGCAACTGGCAGGGCCTGTCCAGCGCTCCATAGATCATCTACACGTAATAATAAACGCTTGCCTAACATGCCTCCAGGATGGGATCTGGCAAAATCATCTAGATCAAATCCGCGTGCTTGTAACAAAGATATAGCTAAAGCATCCCCCATGACCAGAGAAACAGTGGTGCTGGTAGTAGGAGCTAACCCTAAAGGACAAGCTTCTTGATGAATACTCACGTCTAAATTGATGGTGGCAGAAGTTGCTAATGTAGATTTAGGGTTGCCAGTTAAGGAGATCAATGAAATATTAAGTGATTTTAATAGTGGCAATAAAACTAGTAATTCTTGAGTTTCACCTGAATTTGATATCGCAAGAACAGTATCATTACGAGTAATCATGCCCATATCGCCGTGACTAGCTTCGCCGGGGTGCATAAAAAAAGCTGGAGTCCCAGTACTGCTTAAGGTCGCTGCGATTTTTTTGCCAATGTGGCCTGATTTACCCATCCCAGTGACTACCACGCGAGCATTACAGGCTAATAAGATCTCGCATGCTTGATTAAATTTTTGATCTAAACGATGCGTTAATTCTAAAACCGCACGTGCCTCGGTTTCAATTACGGCTAATCCAAGTTTACAAAAATCCATTATATAGGTACATCAAAAGAAAGATTATGTTGATATGTTAACATTGTTTGTACTGACAGCCCACTGTTATACTGCCAGTCTCGTGTGTTATTTAAATACACGAGAAAGCATGCTTGGCTGTTCTTTGGTTGGCTGATTCAGCCACTGGATCTCAATTCTACGATTATAAGCACTGCCACGCGTAAAATGATTATCGCCTAAGGTATGTTGATCGCCGTAACCCTGAGCATATAAGTAGTGTGCCGGCACGCCATTGGCCCATAAGAAGGTCACTATTGCTTCGGCTTGTTTTTGTGATCGTATTTGTTTGCTTTTTGATGATCCAACATTATCTGTAAATCCAGCTACATATATGCGGTGGCATGGGTAAAAGCGCATTAAACGGATTATATTATTTAGTCCGGCATAACAGGTTTCATTAAGAGCTGCGCTGTTAAATAAAAAATAATGATCAGTGGGGATGATCAATGTCATGGTGTCACCGTATTGTACAAATTGAATGTCGTCTTTTTGTAGTTCGCTGAGAATTGAAAATTTGCTTGTACGATATAAACTGACAATAGTACCGGCCGATCCTCCGATTGCTGCCCCAACAACCGTACTCATTACGGTACTGCCAATGAGTAATCCAGTGAGTGCACCTATCCCTGTGAGTGGTGCGACTGCTTTAAAATTTGTTGGTTGAGGTTGAAATTGATTGAACGGTGGTTGAAAGCATGCAGTTAACGTGCATAACATAAGTAGGAGACTGATCAGTTGACGATTAACATGGTTGATTAACATGGATCATCCTTCAAACAAGCATTAGGTTATCCTAACGGAGTATTTCGTTTGAAGCAATGGTATTGATCCATATAAAAAAAGCACCAACAAGTGGTGCTTTTTTATAGCATAAGATAGAACTAAACTACTTCTACTTCTTCTGCTTGAGGTCCTTTTTGACCTTGGCCTGGCTTGAACGTCACTGCAGCGCCTTCAGCAAGGGTTTTGAAACCACTGCCTTGAATTGCACTGAAATGAACAAAGTAGTCTTTGCCATTGCTTTCAATAAAACCAAAGCCTTTGCTTTCGTTAAACCATTTTACTGTACCGCGAACTTTGTCTGACATTTTCTATTTATCCTCATTAACTGGACATACAGTCTAACACGAACTAATTCACGTTGCCAACGATTTTTATCAAAAAAACTCAAGTTACCAAATCTTACACAGAATCGATTTAACCATGGGTGATGATTCCTGTAGATTAAAGGCTTTTTTGAAAGCTGGCAGGTTGGCTATTGAACCATTTACGCGAAATATCGCTGGTGGATGTGGGTCAGTTGTGATTAATTGTGCCGCGTATTCTGGACGCATGCTTGATGCCCAGGTATGTGCAGCGCTTAAAAAGAATTGTTGTTCAGCAGTTAAACCATCGATATTTTTTCCTGGACTGTGTTTTTGCGCATTTTCAAAAGCACGGTATGCCAGAGTTAGCCCGCCTAGATCTGCAGTGGCTTCGCCCACGACCCAAGGACCCTTGACCTTTATTTTTCCATTAATGGTGTAAGTTGAATATTGCTGACTCACACATTGAGTGGCCTCTTTAAATGTTTTTAAATCTGCTGCCGTCCACCAATTATTTAGGTTACCACTCAGATCAAATTGGGCACCCTGATCATCAAACCCGTGTGTGATTTCGTGGCCTATAACCCAGCCTATTCCACCATAGTTGACTGCATCACTGGCGTTTTTGTCAAAAAATGGTGCCTGCAGAATACCGCAGGGCAGATTAATACTATTCATCGATGGATCATAATATGCATTAATGGTTTGTGGAGTCATTTCCCACTCACTCCGATCAATTGGTTTATCGATTTTGTGTAGATTATGTTGAACTATAAATTTATTCGCACGCAGCACATTCATTACATATGCACCACGATTAATTATTAATGAATCATATGACCAGGAGTGTTCAGGGTAGCCCACACGTTCTTCCATGCGTTCTAGTTTTTTGACCGCCGCCAGACGTGTTTCTGGCGTCATCCATGCTAAAGTACTTAAATCTTTTTTGAGAACCTGATGAATTTCATGGATTATCTCCATTACCTCCAGTTTAGCTTGTTCAGAAAAATAGCGTTTAACATATAAGTCACCTACAGCAAATCCCAGCGCTTGATTTTCTGTGTTCACAACTTTTTTCCAGGCTGGTGCCTGTTGTGTTACACCGGATAAGACTGTAGTCATGTGAAAGTCTTCATTTACAAATGGTTCAGATAAATAGGCGGCAGTATCACTAATTAAATGCCAGCGCAAATATGTTTTAATATCTGCGATAGATAGCTCGGGTAATAATTTTTGCAGTGCATTAATGTAGTCAGGCATAGCTACATTAATATTTGTTGGCAGTTTTTTTACGCCTAATGCATGCAGGTATTTTGGCCATGAGAATGTTTGGTTACTCAGCTTGTTGATTGGCGTCATGTGGTAAATTGCATTAGGGTTACGCTGTGCTATTTGTGACATGCTAGCTTTAGCCAGTGCAGTTTCGATTCGCATCACTGTTTGGGCATCTGAGCTGGCCAAATCATTGGATTCACCTAAGAGTTTAAACATATTTTGCATATGATTAACTAATTCAGTGCGTATATGAGTAAAGCGGCGGTTATTCAGCAAGTAATAATCACGATCAGGCAGAGTTAAGCCTGCTTGCAAGACTGCACCAATTTGTTTAGTACTATCTTTAAAGTCTTGCATGCTAACAAAGCAAAAAAAGGCATTAATTCCAAATAGATGTAATCTGGCCAGTTCTGCGGGTAAATCGTGTAATGAGATTATTGCATCAATGCGCTTTAATTCTGTAGCCAGTGGTTTAATCCCCTGGCGGTCGCGTTGGGCTTGATCCATGCCGCTGGTATAAAAATCTCCAACTTTTTTTTCAATACTGCCATTTTTAGCCGTGCTATCACTTGCCGCATCTTGCATTAACGTATGCAGATTTTTTAGATTCTGTTCTTGTAAAACTGAGAATGTGCTCCAGCTAGCATGATCTGAGGGTATAGGATTGTTTTTTATCCAATTACCATTTGCATACGCATAAAAATCTTGTCCAGGAGTATACTTAAGATCGCGCCACTCCAAATGGATCGCTTTTTCCTCGCTAGTAACGGCGAATGCGAGTGTGTTTACAAAGCAGCATAGGAATATTCCTAGAATTTTTTTATGAGTGCATAAATCATTTAACAGCATATTGATGTTTTCCATATCAGGATTTCTACTGAAGCATCATTTAATACTACACGATAAATACAGGGTAATCAGGTTTTTTTATTTATAAAGTCGTTCACATAAATTATTCAGGTTGTATACCGCAGGAAATGCTTTGTTTCTAAAGGATAATAAAGATATGATGGATATTAATAGGCTGAAACAAGGATGTCATGATGTTTATAAAGCAATGTAATATTGATAAAACAGATCGGATAAATCGTGTGGTGATTGGCGCCGTGTTATTTTTTGCTGTATTGATAGGAATGAGCAAGGTGTTTTTTATGGTGGTTGGTCTGGTGTTGGTAGTTGAAGGCCTAATTGGTTGGTGTTCTATTCCTTACCTCATAAGTAAACTCAAACAACATTGAAAAAGACAATCTTTTCTGCAGGTTACTGGTGATCGTAAGATACCCTCTGCTAGGGCAAGCAACTCTGGAAGTTGCCATTGATATTATTACTTCTCTTCCTGCAGAACGCTCATCCACCTCACGGTTAAAAAAAAGACCAGCCCCAAATAAAACCAATCAATGCAAAGTATCATGAGGGCACGATGCGTTGGTATTAAAAAAATCAAGGCATTAAGCTTGAATGCAAAATAATAACTAGCTGCCCCACCGATGGAAAAAAGACATAATACACCGGGCAATCGCTGATTCAGCCATTGAGCATGAAGAAACCATGCGCTGAAACAAACCCACAATACCATTAACCAGGCTGGAATCAAGTGGCCCATATGCAAATGAAACCTCAACACCCCGATTTGCATCAGCATCGTATCATTCATTATCCCACAGCTTAATAAGATCAAGAAAAACAAGAGCATGGGCCGTGTTAATGGTTGATAAAATAAATTAAGTAAAAAAATCACAAAAGCCAAACAATAGCCATATTGCGCATTATCATGAATTGAAAGAATGCAGAGCCACCATTGAATTTGAAATACAACGAAGGGTAGCAAGGTTGTTATAAATGAATTCATTTTGCTTGTATGGCTAGTGGTTTAACAAAATGCAGATGCATATCACCTAAATACCCTTCAGCAAAACCTGCTTCACAATAAGAAAAATAAAAATCCCATAACCGCATAAAAGCGTTATCAAAACCCAAGGCAAGGACCTGCTCCTGCGCTTGAAAAAAACGCTCACGCCAGAGTTGGAGGGTTTTAGCATAGTGCAAGCCAATGTCTTCTAAATGGAATAAACGTAAATCACTGGCCTGTGTCATCGCGGTTAATAAAGAGGTGACCGATGGAATACAGCTTCCAGGAAAAATTGACCGTTTAATAAAATCGACCTCATGTTTGGCGGTGTCAAAAGCCTGGTCTTGAATCGTAATCGCCTGTATTAGCATCTGACCATTGGGTTTTAATAAAGTAGCGCAGCTTGAAAAGAAGGTCGAGTAGTACTGATGGCCTACGGCTTCGATCATTTCAATGGATACGATCTTATCGTAAATCCCTGTTAAATGCCGATAGTCCTGTTTTAACAGAGTGATTTGATCATTTAAGTTTTTTTCTGAAATACGCTGTTTAGCTAGATCGTATTGCTGTTGAGAAATCGTAGTGGTGACTACCTTGCATCCATAATTTTCAGCCGCATGCAATGCAAATCCACCCCAGCCAGTGCCTATTTCC
>CANNIJ010000005.1 GCA_947505025.1 Legionellaceae bacterium
TATGCATCTAAAGGATTATGCGCTGGCGTTAGTTTTAAGAATCCTGCTGCTTGTTGAAATATATGTGCGTCAACTCCGGCTACATTCAATAACTGTGATCGCTCCACAAATGGACCATGAGTTGCTCTATGTTGGACGATAGCCACGGCTAAAGTTGAATTCAGACCCGGTACGCATGCAAGTAGTTCACATGTGGCTGTATTAAGATTTACCCCCAATCTACAGACACACTCCTCAACAACTCCGGTTAAAAAGTGCACTAGACGTACGGGCTGACGCGCATGTTGTACTTGTCCAATAGTTAATGCTCTGGGTTCGATGGTAACTAATTCAGCTAATGGATCTTGCATGCGTCGTGCAATTGAGACGGCTCCACGCCAGGTATTCTCACTCTCAGCACACACACGACTCGCCCAAGTACCTACATTAGAGACCCGTTTAACTGTAACCGAGAAATCTGGGTACATACGCAGCATATCTTGGACCAAGCGCTCAGTATCCCGTACTCCCTGAGCATCACCAATGCTGATGTACTGCACATTATGTTTCACGACTAACTTAGCCAGAGTAATCAGTGCAGGGTGCCACTCCTGTTGTGCTGCAAAGGGGAAAATAGTGGCAGCATCTACGTGTTGCCCATTCGTATCAACAACTGCAGCATTTAACCCTGCACGTCCAGCAGGCTCCAGACCCAAAGTGACTCCTGGTGTAACCGGGGCAACTAATAATACTTCACGTAATTCATTAGAGAGTAGATTAATTGTATGTGCGTCAGCATGTTCACGCAGCTGAGCCAGCGCATCGGTTTCAAGCTTAGTCCAGAGCATGGTGGTAATTGCCTGCTGGATAGTTTGCATCAGCCACAGTAGAGTCGGGCTGCCGGTAGGATGAGTCTGTAGAATATTGAAAAATGTTGCTATGCGTAAGTCCAGATCGGATTTACTGGCCGGTAAACTAAGCTTTAATTGTAATATCTGGTCTTCTCGACCAAGAAACAATGCTCTGGCCTTGTCAGGTGCTATGCGACAAATTGGTTGCTCATAGTTCAGATATGCTGCGTACTTTGCAGTATGATATTTTTTTTTCTTGCCTGTAAGTTGATTTTTAGCGGCTCCGGCATGGACTACGCCTTGCGCCCAAACATACCTGCGTAGAGTGTTGATTAACAATTGATTTTCAGAAAAATGCTCAATTAATAATTGTTGCGCACCATCCAAAGCCTGCGCGGTGGTTACCACACCTGCATTGGGATTTAAAAACTTTTCTGCTTGCTCATCTGGTGTTTGAGAGTTGTTTTCGAGTAAAGATTTGGCTAATGCGTCTAAACCAGCGTCGTGTGCTTGAGCGGTCCGTGTAGATCGACGTTTTTTTTGTAGTGGTGCATTTAATGCTTCTAATCTTCCACGCGTGTCCGCTAGATTGACGGCATCAATTAGCCCAGGTACCGGCGACTCCTGAGCGGCTATGAGGGTTAATATCGCAGCACGTCGTTCGGATAATGTTCTTAATTCGGATAAACGTACGACCAACATACGTAATTGTGCATCCTGCAGGCCGGCGGTGCTGGCCGCGCGGTAATGTGCAATAAAAGGAACACTAGCACCCTGATCCAACAGTTTGACTGCGGCTTTAACTTGCAATTCACGAATACTGAGCTCTTTTGCGATCGTGGTTAAGATTGACTGTTCAACAAATGCCATGGAAATCCTCAAAGCTATTCTACAGTAACTGATTTGGCTAAATTACGTGGTTGATCCACATCTGTGCCTTTAGCTACCGCAACATGGTACGCTAAAAATTGTAAGGGCACGGTGTAAATCATTGGCGCGATCCAGTTACCACAATCGGGTACTTGAATTACAATACTACCATTTGAGCTCAGGCCGTGTGCTTCATTGGCAAATACCACTAATTGCCCACCACGAGCACTCACCTCGTGCAAATTGGACTTTAGCTTGTCTAGCAGTGCATTGTTTGGAGCTATCACAACTACCGGCATGTTATGGTCGACTAACGCTAATGGACCATGTTTGAGCTCGCCTGCCGGGTAAGCTTCGGCATGAATATAAGATATTTCTTTTAATTTTAAGGCGCCTTCCAAGGCTACTGGATAATGCACTCCTCTGCCTAAAAATAAAGCATGCTCTTTATTCACGAACATTGGTGATAAATCCTCAATTTGCCTGTTCATCAGCAATGCACGTTCACATATTTCAGGCAGATGCTTTAATTCATCCAATACTTCTTGAGCGCGCTTATCCTGGCATAAAGCTGCAGCCAACATAAGCAGAGCAGCTAATTGCGTGGTAAATGCTTTTGTAGATGCCACGCCAATTTCAGTGCCTGCTCTGGTTAAAAACACCGCGTCAGACTCCCGAACCAACGAGCTACTTTCTACATTACAAATAGTGAGAGTGGCGGAGTAAGCTAATTTTTTTGCTTTGTTTAATCCCGCCAGAGTGTCAGCGGTTTCACCGGACTGGGATATCGTAACAAACAGTGTATCTGCCGGCACCACAACATCGCGATAACGGTATTCACTGGCGATCTCGATTTGCGCGGGTAATCCTGTCAACGATTCTAGCCAATATTTAGCTACCAATCCGGCATGATAGCTGGTGCCACAAGCCACCACATGGATCGCTTTAGAACGAGAAATAATTTCCCAGCATGCACCAAAACTCGATCTTAATGCCTGAATGTTATCAATTCTGCCACTCAGAGTGTCTGCTAATACCACTGGTTGATCAAAAATCTCTTTTAACATGAAATGTCTGTATGTTCCTTTGGAAACCACATGTTCCAGATCAGTTAAAGGTTGTGTGCTGCGCTGCGTTAGTTGATATTGCGGATCATAAATTTCAATACGATCTGTGTGTAAACGTACACTATCACCGTCCTCTAAATAGATTACATCCTGAGCAAATTTACGTAAGGCCAGTGTGTCTGATGCTACAAAGTGCTCACTTACGCCGCAGCCGATGACCAATGGACTGCCATGACGTACAGCAACTAATTGATCCGGATGAGATTGATGGATTACCGCCAAAGCAAATGCGCCGTGCATTTGTTGTGCGCTCAGCTGTACTGCTTTTAGCAAGCAGCGGGTGGTTTTATATGCGTCATGAATTAAATGTGCAGCAACTTCAGTATCGGTCTCAGAGGTAAATATATATCCCTGTTCGATCAAGCGCGCACGTAATGCATCATGATTCTCAATAATACCGTTGTGTACCACAGCAACTTCCGAGGATACATGCGGATGAGCATTAGTTTCTGATGGTTTACCATGTGTGGCCCAGCGAGTATGTGCAATACCTACGCGTCCAACTAATTCGCCAGCAAACATAGCTTCAGATAAAGCATGGACCTTGCCCAGGGTGCGGATACGCCTTAAACGTCCACCAGCATCGATTCCGGCCATTCCAGCTGAATCATAACCACGATATTCTAATCTTCTCAGTCCTTCTAAAAGAACTTGTCCTATGTCTCTTTGCGACATAGCACCCATTATTCCGCACATCAGTATCTCCTTAGGACCGGCCACAGCCTTGCTTGATCACCCGCCCACGGTCACGTTGCCATTCGCGATCCTTGGTCGTTTCACGCTTATCATAATTTTTTTTACCTTTAGCCAAAGCTACTTTTAATTTAATAAAATTATTGTGCCAATATAATCGCAGTGGAATCAGGGTGTAGCCCTGACGCTCAACGCTGCCAATCCAAGCGTTAAGTTCACGTTTCTTTAACAGTAATTTACGTGTGCGATTCGCTTCTGGCATCATATGTGTTGAGGCCGTGGGTAACGGTTGAATTTGTGCACCTAACAGCCAGGCCTCACCATGTTTCATAATTACGTGTGCATCAGAAATATTTACTTTACCTGCACGTAAACTTTTGATCTCCCATCCTTGCAACACTAATCCAGCTTCATACTCATTTTCCACGAAGTAATCGAAGCGTGCTTTTTTGTTGACTACAATGGTGGAGCTATCAGGTTGATTCGCAGACATAAAGATTCTATTGTTCGAAAATTTCTCTCATGTTATCCTATTTGAGTTTTTAAGGATAGGATAACAAAAATATGACCACTAACGCCATTACATTCGACGATGTTTTACTTGTGCCTGCGTATAATGCATATGAGTCGCGCCGCGACGTTGATTTGCAGGTTACAGATCGCCGAAATAAATTAACTTTGTCATTACCAGTAATGAGTTCCAACATGGATACAATTACTGAAAGTAGTATGGCAAATTTCATGTATTCACAAGGCGGGATTGGTGTATTACATCGATTTTTAAGTATTGAAGATAACGTACGCGAATTCAAGGCGTGCACCGGCCCAGTTTTTGTTTCTATTGGTTGCAGCTTAAGTGAGCTGGATCGCGCTGAAGCATTACGTGACGCAGGTGCAACATTTTTTTGCATAGACGTTGCGCATGGACACGCCAGTTATGTTGGCAAGACATTAAAGGCTCTAAGACAGCGTTTGGGTGATCTGTGTATTATGGCGGGTAATGTGGCGACATATGCAGGAGCTGATTACTTAGCTTCATGCGGCGCGGATATTATAAAAGTAGGCATTGGTGGCGGTTCAGTGTGTAGCACACGGATTAAAACCGGTTTTGGTGTGCCTATGTTGACGGCAATTCAAGAGTGCTCACGCTGCGATCGTTCTATAGTTGCCGACGGCGGGATTTGTGCGGCTGGGGACCTGGTTAAAGCTTTAGCTTTTGGCGCTGATTTTGTAATGATTGGTGGCTTGCTAGCCGGCACCAGGCCAACCCCAGGAGAGGTGTTTATTAAAGAATCTGGTGAGCGTGTAAAACGTTATCGCGGCATGGCTTCGAGTGAGGCTCAAGAAGCATTCTTGGGTAAAATGCATGAATGGAAAACTGCTGAGGGTGTATCTACAGATGTTCCCTACAGAGAGGATGAGCTAGCAATTATCAGCGACCTAGTCGGAGGATTACGCTCAGGACTAACTTACGGCGGCGCCAAAAACATCAAGGAACTACAACGTAAGTTGAATTTTATGATAATTAGCCCAGCAGGCCGACGTGAAAGTCAGCCGCATAAGATTCTTATTTAAGGGTTGGGGGGGCTGTTGGCGATTACTATTTTCGAGCAGTTTTCGGGATGGTTCAAAAGCAGTGAACAGTCATGCAATTTTCAATAGTAAAATAGGGAAAATAGCGCGAAAGAGTTTTTTCAAAAGCCCCTGCTATTAAGCCCTATATCACTCAATCTGGTCAGATCTGGTTTTGGCCCCCGGCATTATTATCGGAACCTTCATTAGGTCTTGTGCTAGCGGTATCCTGGAGACTAGTTAATTTGGCCTTGACTGCGGCGACTCCGGCCCCTGCTACGCGGTTTAATACGTTTCCTGCCATTTCACCTATGGGGTTTATTCTGTTGATGAGATCTTTATCAGGCGTGCACATCTTAGTGAGCCGTCCCGCTAAGCTATTATCTGGTTCTTCCTTTTTTGGTTTCTTCTTCTGGTCAGCCGTGAGAACTGGTGCTAGTTTTTTTTCGGTTTGATTATTAGAGTTTGTTGCTGCTGGTGTTGCTGCTGCTGGTGGTGGTGGTGGTGTTATTGTTGCTGTTGCTGCTGTTTGTGCTATTTTTGTCTTTTTTTTTTTCATTTTTTATATCTCCTGCATGATTGTAATTATTCGATGTTTCTGTCATTCTCAATAAGATTCTTATAAGTCTATTATAGTACACAAAGAGCTATCCATGGATCATTCGAATGATTTTTGTTATTTTTGGCGGGGAAAATGTATACGCCCGGCCTCAGCAACTGACTGCTCTGCGCCGGCGCGAATAGAACGACGTGGCTCCGGCAGATCACGTGCATTACTATTATTACATGGGTTTTCCAGTTCGCCGGCTGTGTTTCGTCATTTGACGGATATTTTTGATGCTTATGATGCGGTGTTCGCTCCGGTATTGCCCGGACATGCTACTAGCATAGCTGATTTCTCAGTGGCAACAGCCGCAGCCTGGATCCACGCAGCAGAAAACGCTTGCTCTACACTAGTCAAGGAATATGCACACGTTGATGTGCTGGGCTTATCTTTAGGCGGCATTCTAGCTGATCATTTAAGCCATGTTTTCCCTATAAATCATTTGTTTTTATTGGCTCCAGCGTTTAAGTTGACATTTAATGTGCATCTGGCACTTGCGGCTGCACATCTACTGCGTGTTTGTGGCGTGCATACATTAGCGGCCACTGGTGGCGATATTATTAGCCCGGATCATGCCGAGCTTACGTATAGACGCATACCAATTGCAGTTATTTTGGAAATACTCCAGCTGATCCGCGGCATATCTTTTGGACCACCAAAATGCCCAACCGATCTGTTTTTAGGCCGTCATGATCATGTTGTGGATTGCAGCGCCACTGCTAAATTATTTAATGGTTTAGATAATGTTCAAGTGCACTGGCTGGAAAATTCAGCGCACGTACTGCCGTTAGACGGGGATGCACAAAGGATTATAAGTGTAATTAATGCAATTCATCTAAAAACCCACAGCCCATTTGACTAACAGAAAATCATTGGCTATATTTTTTATACGAGATTAATAAAAAATAGGCATTATATGAAAATCATCATGGTTCTTGTTATACTGGTATGCAATAGTGCATGGGCCTCGGTACAAAACAGCACCACACCTGATCCAGGTAAAGCCCCAACGCAACCAGCTTAAAGGAAGTTATGACAGAACAAAAAACCAGCACGCATTTTGGCTTTCAGTCGGTGGCGTGGAGTGAAAAAGAACTGAAGGTTGCGGAGGTTTTTCGTTCGGTGGCACCACATTATGATGTGATGAATGATCTAATGTCATTTGGTGTGCATCGATTGTGGAAACGCTGGACCGTGGCATTAAGTCAAGTACGACCATCCCATATGGTGTTAGACCTAGCTGCTGGCAGCGGCGACTTGACCCAATTATTATTGCAGCGGGTTACCGGCAGCGGTCGGGTAGTTTGCTCAGATATAAACCCAGCCATGCTAAATATCGCACGCGACCGTTTTCTCGACTGCGGGCAACTTGCCAATTTAGATTTTGTACAAGCCGATGCCAGCAACTTACCTTTTGCCGATAACACGTTCAATTGTATTACTATGGCATTTGGCTTGCGCAATGTAACCGACCAACCAGCTGCATTAAAGAGTATTTATCGCGCATGCCAGCCGGGTGGAAAAATCATGATACTTGAGTTCTCAACTCCAGAAAATCCTGGATTAAAAATGATTTATGATGCATATTCATTTAAAGTGCTGCCGGCAATGGGACAAATCATTGCGCATGATGCTGCAAGTTACCGTTATTTGGCCGAATCAATTCGTCGCCATCCGGCACAAGATAAATTAAAATCGATGATAGAACAAGCTGGATTTATGGACTGTCGTTATCAAAATTTAACTGGCGGGATTGTCGCATTACACATAGCGTATAAATACTGAGAATAATATGATCAAGCAATATTCTTTGAAGATGTTACAAACTGCAGTTCAGTGCGCCCTCAGCTTGGATCCTCTGGTTTCAGATCGACTAATTGGATTACAAGGTAAAGTATTAGAAATTATATTATTACCCCTAGATATCAATTTTTTTATCCAAATTGACCGGGGTAAGCTAGTTTTTTTTGCCGATGCCCCAGGCCAGCCAGATACGGTTATAACTAGTAGTCCGCTGGGATTAATCCGCTTAAGTTTATTACCCATGGCACAAGCACAATCATTATTGAATGATAAAATTCAAATATCCGGCGATCTAAATGTTGGATTAGAGATGAAAAAAATCTTTGATGGCTTAGATATTGATTGGGCGGGTCACTTGGCCAGATTTACTGGTGACGCCCTTGCGCACCAAATCCACTTGATGTTCAACAGCGGCGCTGAATACACAAAGCATGTAGCCACATCTGTACAAAATAATATTAGTGAATACATACATGAAGAAGCGTGTTTAGCCCCATGCCGCGAAGCAGTGCAAGATTTTTGTAATGACGTGGATGAATTGTCTCTATATGCCGAGCGCTTGAGTTCTTTTATCCACTCAGAGTTGGCTGCGCATGAAAAACATTAGGCAGGCTTACAGGCTTTTATATATTCAATATCTGTTAGCTAAAAATGGCCTTGATCAAATTTTGGTTTCAATCAGTTATTTTTCCGCATTTCGTTTTATAGTCTATTTGAACCCATGGAATTGGTTTACTCGAGATCCAAACACGCGTTCCAGAGCATTAAGACAAACACTAGAGACTTTAGGGCCATTGTTTGTAAAATTTGGCCAGGCTCTCAGCACACGCCCGGATATTTTGCCGGTGGATATGGCGCTAGAACTCAGCAAACTACAAGATAATGTCCCGGCATTTTCTAGTGAAATGGTATTAGAGATCTTATTAAATGCATACGGACGTCCAGCATCCTCAGTTTTTGCCGAGTTTAATGAAACCCCATTAGCAGCAGCATCGATTGCTCAAGTACATGCAGCTAAGTTGCATGACGGAACGGATGTGGTTGTGAAAATTTTACGACCTAATATTCGAAAAATTATCAAACAAGACTTACAGTTATTATTTACTATGGCCAATTGGGCAGAAAAATATTGGGCTGCTAGCCGACGTTATAAGCCGGTTGAAGTTGTGCGTGAATTTGAGAAAAACTTACTGGCGGAGTTAGATATGCGCCGCGAGGCTGCGAATGCATCACAGTTACGACGCAACTTTAAAGACTCACCTTTATTGTATATCCCCGAAGTACAATGGGACTATGTACGTGACAATGTCTTGGTAATTGAGAGAATTTACGGGATTCCAGTGGCTGACATTGCGCAATTAAAGGCCCTTGGCTTCGATCTAAAAAAACTTGCAACGCGCGGAGTTGAGATATTTTTTACTCAAGTTTTTCGTGATTGTTTCTTTCACGCAGATATGCATCCCGGCAATATTTTTGTGAGTACCGCACATCCAGAAAATCCACAATATATGTGTGTTGATTTTGGCATAATGGGCACATTAACCAGCAAAGATCAAAGATATTTAGCTGAAAATTTATTGGCTTTTTTTAATCAAGATTATAGTCGTGTGGCTGAGTTGCATATTGAGTCTGAATGGGTTTCGCGGAATACTCGTCAAGATGAATTCGCCAGTGCGATTCGCACAGTGTTTGAGCCGGTATTCGAAAAACCACTAAAAGATATTTCCTTTGCAGTACTGATCTTAAATTTACTGCAGGTTGCACGCGATTTTAATATGGAACTTCAACCGCAATTAGTTTTATTGCAAAAAACATTGTTTAACATTGAAGGTTTAGGTCGACAAATTTATCCAGATCTAGATCTGTGGTCCACGGCAAAACCATTTTTAGAGCATTGGTTGCGCCAGCAAATGAGCCCGAAGAAATTAGTCGCAAATATCAAAGCTAACATCCCCTTTATAGTTGAACAATTACCGCATATGCCCAAGCTAATACATGATGTGTTGCGTTTGAGCAATGAACGTTTATTAGCTGGCTCTCACCCGAGAAAACCACAAAAACCGCACTCAAACCGCTGGTTGTCTGGTTTTGTATTCGGTTTATTAGTCATGGGTGCTATTATTTATGGTGCACAATTCATTGCATTCCCTGCGCATAATGCTCGTTTGCTGGATCTAAAGTGAGAATTTAGTTACACTTGACGCAATGATCGTTCGATTAGCGATTTTTTCATATATGTATATACCATCCTTAGGAGTTAACTATGGGGTTAAGTCGCATTAGTCCACTATCTTTATTATTGATTTTAATCATAATTATCGTGTGTTTTGGGACAAAGAACTTAAAAAACATTGGTGCTGATTTAGGCCAAGCAATCAAACAATTTCGGCGTGGATTAAAAGACGATGAGACACCTGAGCTATGATCGCCGGTGAGTTATTAGTTATCGCTGGAGTTATCTTAGCAGTCTTTAATCCAAAAAAGTTACCGATGTTGGCACAACATGCAGCTTTGATTATTCGGCGTTGGACCCATTTCCAGCATGAAATGCGGGTGTTTATGCAAAAAACCTTGCTGGAGCAGCAGTTAAAAGAGAATGTAGAGCAAGCCATGTTGGCAGATGCCAAGTATATGCATGAAGATTCTAAGAATGATAATGGAGTATAAATAACATGACACACACCACAACAAACCCTATGAGCATCAACCAACGTATGCGCTCAATTATTCGCGGATCAATCGGCAATTTAATCGAATGGTATGATTGGTATGTTTATGCTGCGTTCTCAATTTATTTTGCAAAAGCATTCTTTCCTAACAGTGATATGACCGCGCAATTATTAAATACTTCAGCGATTTTTGCGGTTGGATTTTTTATGCGACCAATCGGTGGCTGGGTTATGGGTAGTTACGCTGATCGTTATGGACGTAAAAAAGCTTTAATTGCATCGGTTTTATTAATGTGTGTAGGATCATTACTGATTGCACTTACACCAACTTATTCCCAGATTGGGATTTATGCCCCAATGTTATTGATGGTAGCTCGTTTATTACAGGGCTTGTCAGTGGGCGGCGAGTATGCGTCTTCTGCAACGTATTTGAGCGAAATGGCCACAAAAGATCGTCGTGGTTTTTTTTCTAGTTTTCAATACGTTACGTTGATCGCCGGTCAATTATTTGCATTATTAGTACTAATTCTTTTACAGCAGGTGTTTTTATCCACTGCTCAGCTCGAGGCTTGGGGCTGGCGTATTCCATTTGCAATCGGTGCTTTATTATCTGTTGTGGCCTATCGCTTGCGCTGCGGCATGCAAGAAACTGAATCATTTTCACAACAGAAGAATCTTGTAGCCAAAGAGCGTTTGATGCGTACTTTATTTCGTTACCCTAAAGAAATTTGTTTGGTCATTGGTTTGACGATGGGTGGAACTTTAGCTTTTTACACCTATAGTACTTATATGCAAAAATATTTAGTCAATAGTGCTGGGATGCAAAAAAGTACTGCAACCCTCATTTCGGCTGCCACACTGTTTGTTTTTATGTTGATTCAACCATTAATTGGGGCGTTGTCAGACAAAGTTGGCCGACGCCCAATTTTGATTACTTTTGGCGTATTAGGTACTGTGTGTACAGTGCCCATCTTAACTATGCTGCACCATGTTCAGTCTAGTTTTGCGGCTTTTGCTTTGATTATGTTAGCCTTGGTGATTGTCAGCGGTTATACCTCGATTAATGCGGTTGTGAAAGCCGAGCTGTTTCCGGTTGAGATCCGCACGCTGGGTGTAGGTTTACCATATGCTATTGCTGTATCAGTTTTTGGCGGTACTGCAGAGTATGTTGCTTTGTGGTTTAAGAATGCCGGGATGGAAAGTGGTTTTTATTGGTATGTGACAATATGCATTGGCCTGAGTTTGTTGGTTTATGTCTTTATGAAAGACACAAAAGACCACAGCACTCTGGATGTATTGCCGGTAAATTTAGCCGCGAATCCAGAAGAGTCAGCAGTTGCAGGATATCCTGGGGTAGTCTCAGCGCATGAGCCGGCTTAAGCGGGGCGCTAATAAACCCAATATGACGGCACATGCCACTGTGCTCCAGCCTATATACCCAAAAACACGGGTGTATAGCATTAAAGAGTCTAGTGCCGATCCTAGCGGCACGGTCACTGCCGTGTAGGCCGAGATTTTTGCACCAGTAAAGCCGGCTACGCTTGAGGTTAAAAACCACATACCAATAACCCAGCCTATCATACGTTGAGGTACTAGTTCTGCAATCATAGCGGTACCCAAGGCCGATACAAACAACTCCCCCAGCCCTTGCAGGCCATAACTTACAATCAAGAGCCAAATCGAGACTTGAGCTTGTTCTGTATGCATAAATCGTCCAGCCGCCAGGACGAGAAAACTTAGTCCACATGCGAACATACCCAATGCAAATTTAAACGGAATAGGTATGTTGATTTGTGCCTGATTTAGACGTAGATATATGCCCGCAAGCACCGGACTTAATGTCATAATCCAGATCGGGTTTAATACTTGCAAGCTTACAGGATTAATATTCATACCCAGGAAATGTGTTTGCACATGCTTGACGGCAAACAAGGTTAAGGACGCGGGCATCTGATGATATAAAGAAAAAAAGATTACAGCTTCAACCATCATGAGAAATGCGAGCAGCATCTTGCGGCGTGTTTTAATATCTTCTTTGTGCATAGAATAAAAATAAAAAATCACCATGACGCATGTGATCAATGCGACTAAAGATTGAGTGATGGCAATTGCTTGCAGGAGAAAAGCTGCAGCTATAGTTAAAGCGATCAAACCAGATATAATCAAGGCCCAGAGCCACCAGCAGATGCGGCGTGCATCTGCTGGCAAACAGATTTCAGCCAGGTCTTTGCGTCTCAGGCCATAATTAAGCAATCCCAGTAACAGTCCACCAGCACTAATTAAGTACGCATAACGATAACCATATTTATGTGCGGCCCATGGACCAATTATTAAAGCAAAAATTGCTCCTAGATTGATCGACATGTAATATAAAGTAAAACCACCATGCAGTTGAGGGTCATCTTGAGCGTAGCACTTGCTAAGTAAACTGGTTGGATTAGATTTAAAAATCCCATTTCCCACACAAATCAATCCCAGTGCAAAAAAAACATTAGCTGAGTTGCTGAGCGCTAGGGCGATGTATCCGCTAGTGAGTATAAATAGCCCAAGTACCAGTGTACGTTTTGTACCTAAACATTTATCACCTAAATATCCGCCCAGAGGAACTATGCCATACATTAAAGCAATAAAGGCACCAAAGGTATGGTAAGCGCTTATCTCATCAAAGCCCAAGACATGAATAAAATATAAGATTAAGATGCCTTGCACGGTATAAAAGCCAAAACGTTCCCAGATCTCCAGCATGAAAATCATATAAAATGGTCGTGGTTGTTGACGAAAGATCTCAAACATAATTGCTGCACACCAAAGAAAACATCACTCTAACTCAGTTGTGGTTGCTGTACAACGGCAATTCAATGTCACCGTCAGTTTTGATTTTTATGCATGCATCAACTATATTTTGAATACCTTCCCTACAAAACACGTGGCCATGGCTAAAATTGCATTGTACTTGGCGGGTGGTGGAGCTCGAGGCGCTTATCAAGCCGGCGTACTCAAAGCCATACATCAGCTGCTCAATGTTAAAATATTGCCGTTTAATATGGTGAGTGGAGTTAGTGTAGGCAGTATTAATGCTGCAATTTTAGCCGAATATGCCGATGATTTCTCTACTGGTATCGAAAAGTTATTAGAGTTATGGGGCAGCATTCATTGTCAACAGATCTTTAATGCAAGCAATTATGATTTTGGTAAATCACTGCTGCGGAATATGAGTCATTTATTTGTCAAAGGTCCACGTTCAAGCAATTTATTGGATACCATGCCACTCCATTCGTTTATTAACAGTCATGTTGATTTTAAGAAAATTAAAAAGAATATTGATGGTGGTCAACTAGATACTATGGAAGTAATTGCCCATTGTTATGAAACACAACAAACAGTGTCGTTTTATCAGCACTCTGCGGCTGTCTTTGAAGATTGGGCCTATCCGCGGCATATTAGTCAGCGGGTAGATCTAGGTATGAGTCATTTATTAGCATCAAGTGCATTACCGTTATTTTTCCCCACTGTGGATATTGAAAATCGGCATTATGGTGATGGTAGCATGGGCTTGATTTCGCCGTTACGTGGTGCGATTAGATGTCATGTAGAGAAAATTCTAATCTTGGGGACTCGACCAACGCCCCGGATCGAATTCCCTGAAAAATTCCAACTAGAAGATGTCGGTCTAGCAAGTATTCTCGGTAACATGTTGAATGGTTTGTTCTTAGATAATTTAGACAGAGATATTGAAATGGTTAATCGAATGAATGATATAGCCAAACTATTATCAATTTGGAAGAAACGCAGCTCACCCTGGCTGCCAATCGAGACCTTACATTTATGTCCGAGCGTAGATGTTGCAAAAATTGCACAAAACGAATATCTAACAATGCCTGTTTTATTGCGTATGATGCTGAACATGTTAGGAGCACAACATAACTCCGGCGATCTGCTTAGCTTTTTATTATTTGAAAAAGAATTTACCCAGGCGTTGATTACTTTGGGTTACAATGACACCCTGGCCAGGGCTGAATCTGTACTGGCATTCTTTTATTAAGGTTTGAGTGCATGAAAAATTATTGGCTGGTCAAATCAGAACCAGATAGTTTTAGTCTGGCGGACTTACGCAATTCACCCAATCAAACCAGCTGCTGGGACGGCGTAAGAAATTATCAAGCAAGAAATTATATGCGTGATACAATGCAAGTCGGTGATCAGGTGTTTTTTTATCACTCAAATTGTAAGCCGCCGGGCATAGTCGGTATAGCTGTGGTCGCAAGCCCAGCATATGTAGATTACACGGCATTTGATCCCAGTAGTGAACATCCAGATCCCCAGAGTACCCATGAAAACCCACGTTGGTTTATGGTTGACGTGAGTTATGTCGCACAATTTGAGCAAATGATTTCTTTGGACAAGTTAAAGACATACCCGCAGTTGCATGGTATGCAGTTGCTACGTCCGGGCAATCGCTTGTCCGTACTGCCGATACAAACCAATGAATGGAACTTCATTATGGGGCTATCTAATCTTCTGCCATAATGGCGAATGCATGTCGATTATGCTCAATTCTTTCGCGCAAAGCTTTACCGGGCTTGAAATGTGGGTTATACTTGGGTGAAGTGGTAACTTTTTCACCTGTTTTAGGGTTGTGCGCGTTGCGAGGTCCACGATATTTTGGTGAGAAACTACCAAAGTCACGGATTTCAATTCTTTGCCCGTGCACCAGAGCTTGGCTCATAAGTTCCAGCAAGTGATTGACATTATCAGCCACTTGTTTTTCTGATAGGTGTGTCATGTTTGCTGCAAGATTTGCAATGAGTGACGACTTGATCATGCTGAGCCCGTATGTAATGTGCATAAAAATATATACTAACTGAATGATACTGGTGAATCAATAAATCAGGGAAAAAATAAGATATGGAAGAATTCATTGTAAAAATATACAATATATTGGTATCAATATACAATGCTACAATAAAATATATTGTCGATTACAAGGCAATGAATGAAATAATCAACCAAACAAAACCATTCAAATTGGCACAAGTAATAACAACTGGGAAAATAAAGGAAAAAATCACACCAGTGCCACAAGACAAACAAATGCACACAATTAACACAGGTATTTCACCCTACATATATGTTAATCCACTCTTCTATTTAAGAGTTATAAACTATACTATAAGAGATAATGTATTTAACGCAAAAAGACTTACTGCATGCTGCTCAGATTTTAAGTATGTGTGGGACAATAACAGTAACGGCAATTGGCTGGATCCAAGCCTATGCCTAAAACTACTCTACTCAATACTTATATCTATTTGTCGTTTGTTGATTTTTTTGATCTCACTTCCAGCTTTATTATTAATAGAACGTCCATTGGCATGTTTGGAATTTATAATTCAAGCCATATTCGACACGGGTGATCGTCTTACAATATATAACGACAAAAAAATGCTAGTAAGCTATTGGCTCACCTTTCTGATAGCACTTGTAACCGTCATTCCTCTAGCGTGTTGGTGTATTCCAACATTTACGGCCACAGACCAAGACCAAGACGTAACACTTGAGGAAACTCAACATAGCAACAACATGTCGTAACAGTAATTGATTACCAGTGATTTTTAACAATTCTCAGGGATGTTTAGATTTAGCAAAATATATTATCTGCCAAATTGATCTGGCTAGGTCACGTAATCCTAGATCTTAATTTCCAGAACTTTAATAGCATTAGTCATGATAATAGATATCAACTACGCCCCAACTCATTTTTGCTGTGGTGGTATGTCGCAGCGTATAATTCTTTGCCAATAATTTTTTACTGGTAGTTATGATTGTAGGCCTGCCAGATAGTCCGTCCAGGCGTTGATTTAGTTGATTCCACGTGGTGCCAAATAGACCGGTAGCGTTGATGAAGATTAATGTGGCTTCTGCTAGATTAGTTTTTAGAAAGTCATCATGGATGAAAGTTAATTTATTAGCATTACGCGCATAATCAGGCTGACGCTTTAATTTGTCGTGCTGTTCGCTTGCACTAGCATGTAAGACTGAAAAAAGTTCAACACCGACACTTTTGCTAGGGTTGAATACCATGGCGCACGCAATTACTGCCTTACCAGTACCGCTGCCTAAATCATAGAAAATGGTGTTTGAATCAAGTTTGGCTAAAGATAATACGGCAATAAAACTCTCAAATTCGATCTCGCCATACACATACTCTAGAGCATCGTTCTGAGTGCGCGCTTTACGAGATAAAGAGAACCCGTCGACCGGATCAAATATTTCGTGAAAAACTTTTTTATGTTGTTCTATATTTAAGGCTTTGCGCCAGCGGTTGATCGCATGTTTTGTTCGCCATTTTGCGTAAAACATTATAGATCCCTTATCGGCGAGCATAAACACATGTTATCATGTTTTTAGAACTACAACCGAGCATGTGATGGCAAAATTATTTTTTAAACCACCCGGCCCACCTAAAACACTCAGGTCTAGAAATTTTGTATATCTAGACGGTGGCGGTTTTCGTGCTATCGCAGTTGCTTTGATGGATCAGAGCATGCAGTTTACCGGCGAGCAATCATGGATGCAGGCAATTCTAGCACGATACTCTGAGTTCTTTCCCGAGCGCATGCCTGTATGGTCTATAAACTCTTCCAGAGATCTAGAACTACAGCAATTAACATATACATTAGCGCGAATTGCTGTGGATGAGCTGTGCGCACATCCCTGTGATTACAGCGCCGCTTTCAAACATACTGAGCATCAAGATATCGAGTCATGGGCCTGTGGGGTGATGCATTCACCACACAAACATGCATTGGCCGCACTGGCAAATGCAGTGCAGTTACCCCTGGAGATATATTCAATTGATGCTGAGCGTGAGATCGCAGTGCGCACATGTTATTCTGTGAAAAATTTAGGTGTGTGTGCCGCAAGATTGCTGATGTATGGCGGGCTTTTTTTTCCCAAGGTTGATCAACCAGGTGTTTGGCGTGGGATTGAACGTTTAGGTTACTTACCGATTGATACATGTAAGTTAACCTTGCCGGCAACATTGTCGGTCATCGATGAAACATTAGCCAGTTCTGATTTAGCGCGCTGGCAGCTGTATCAAGAAAGCTTACGCAAATTACAGTCTTTATTTTTGAGTGAGAATGATTGTCGTCAGGTATATCAACAAAATTGGCGTGATATCACGCAAATTAATTTATTAGAATGTGAGCACGGCTTGCAAGATTATTTTGCTAGATTATCGATTAAATACGGCAATCCAGAGATCATTTCTCCGCCTTGGATCTCAGCTGTTGCGCGTGCAATTACTTTAGATGCATGTAATTATCTGAGCTTAAAACGTAGTCTAAGACCAAAGGAAGCTTAATGCAGAACTTAAAAGAACAAGTGGCTCATGCTGCGTTAGAGTACATTGAAGATCATCGAATTATTGGTGTTGGTAGCGGAACTACCGTAAATTATTTTATTCGCGCCTTAGCTGATATACGCGCTCGCATTGATGGCTGCGTAGCCAGTTCACAAGCAACTGCAGAGCATTTGCGTGCTGCAGGTTTTGCTGTATTCGATTTGAATACAGTTGATTATTTGCCGATATATATCGATGGTGCGGATGAAGTCAATGCGTATCATGAAATGCTTAAGGGCGCTGGCGGGGCATTAGCGCGTGAGAAAATTTTAGCTACTGTAGCGCAGAAGTTTGTCTGTATTGTTGATGAAACAAAAGTCGTACAAAAGTTAGGTTCTAGACCGGTAGTGATCGAGGTCTTGCCGTTGGCGCGCGGATTTGTAGCACGTGAAGTCGTGAAACTAGGTGGAACCCCGGTGTATAGATTGGGCGAGCTAACAGATAATGGAAATATATTACTCGATGTATATAATTTATCGATGCAAAATCCCATAGAGATTGAAGATTATTTAAACACTTTGCCCGGAGTGCTAGAGAACGGCGTGTTTGCAAAACGGCGTGCTGATCATGTGTTGGTGGCCGGTCAGAACGGAGTTAAATCATTGGCGGCAATGTAAATCCCTTTAGAATCCCTGGAATGAATGGATTGACTTCATTTTGAGTTTTTAAAACATATCGTCCGGTATTTCCATTGACTTCAAATAATATATGAATATTCGCCGAGTTATCTTCATCTACCAAGACATTTACGTTTTGCAGCAGTTTAAACAGAGCCCACGGGCCAGTTTCTTCTAGATCATAATGATGGCCCTCAATAGTTTCAAGTTTCAAGGTTGCATTTGGCGCAGGCCATGAAAAATGCGTATAACTGTCAGTGCCTTGTGTGTCTGAAAGCTGTTGTTCACCAATTGAAAATTGTAAGCGTGAAACTACTGGATCTAATGTAAGTTTTTGCAGGCTAAATTGAATGTTAGCCTGTTCTTTGCCGTGAGGAAAAAACATGTGAGTGATTACGTTAGCCCGAATTAATTCATTTTGCATGCTTTCATCAATCGGTAAAACGTGGTTATTTACCTGCTTAAGTTCCCATTGCGCATTAGACATGTTTAAAAAAGGTTTTAAATACTGATTTAGGAAGTTATTGAGCAAGCCATGGGGCGCAAAAAATCGATCAAATTCAGACAGACTAATTTCTTGGTCTGCGTTATCGGCGAAAGGATAACGTTGAGCAATAGAGGATTCATATATTGGGAAAACTTGGTTTTGCCACGCATGATTAATATATGTCCTACTTTCATTAATTAACAATGTCCAGGTGTCATTCGCGATACTTTCCACCCAGCCTGCAACCGGCTGAGCTAAACTGTCGGTTTGTTTATAGAGTGCACGCAGAGGATTATGTAGGCGGTCGCCCTGAAAACGTGCTTTAGTTAGATTGAATGCGGTTTCCCCGTGATCATTCACCATGGACAATGTAGTGACGAACTTAATTGCTTCGGCCAGTGATTGATCTAATTGCCGTACTGATGACTGGCTGATCAAATTTACTGCGGTGAAGTTTCCGGCGATTTTTTGATTAAAGAGTGACTGGTTTGGGCCCGGGATCGGAGCTGTATTTTTTTGTATCAACTGCAGGATTGTATCTAGTGCATGTGTTGTATGTAATTCTTGTAAAAGGTTTTTCACCAGATCATAAGTGTTTGCATGTATTGGGGCTGAGTGTGTAATGAAGTATTGCCACCAATTTGCATAATCAGCGCAATATGATTGTTCGATTAATGCGCTTAGACCGTTTAAATCTAAGCGATCTAAAACCCAATTCTCAGCTTGTAGCTGTTGCGTGATTGTTGTCAATGCCGCGCGAGTTGACTGGAAGCCTGCTTGTGTGAAATAGCTTGGAACTGTTTGTCTGGCGAGCATGAATCCTTTTATTGATAAGGGGATTTCCTGTTTTGTAAAGGATGTTTTTGCCAGAGTGTAATACAGGTAATTGACCGGCAATGCATTCAGATAATTGCGTGTATCGGTTACTTTCTGCAAATTAATTGGGATACTTTGCATTTTGGCCGGCAGTAGATGTCTTAATAACTTTGAATTTGGGTAATCAGCATGTTTTTCAGGATGCTGATGTAACCACTTCAGCAATTCTTTAGCAGAAAAATGTTTTGGATCATGCAGCATAAGGTAGATTTTTAAGGCTTGATATCGCTCTGCCGGCAGAGCCTGATTATTGTCTAGTATTCCTTCTAATTCTTGTTTAATTTGTGGCACCAGATGTTGTGTCCATTGTTTGGTGGTTTGCGCTTGTAGCTGTATTTGTAAAGATTTAATCGACGACATAGATTTAGTGTGGATGCTCATATTCTCTAAAGAGCTCTCCGCATTTACCAGATGTATTGCAGAGGTTCGGGTTTTTTGTTGGATATCAGTAAACTTATCATAAGCGATTAACTCATGTTGCGCTTGGTTCAACATGGAATTTGCCTGGCGATACTCCTGCGCAATCCATAAACATACGAGCACACTGAGTCCGGCAATTAGATGCACCGGCCATTGCGCTGTGATCTGAGGTTGGCGTTTGGTTTGAGCTTGAAAATCATGTAAGGCACCGTTAATGAAATACGCACGATAATTCATCGACTGTTGGACGTTTTCGTGTAAATCCAAAGCATACTCTTGCTTGATTTTATTGCCCACGCGATCCCAACTTAAGCCGCCTTGCTGTGCACTGGTAAAATATAAAGCATTGAGCTGGACTGGCGCAGGTGTAATCGCATGTAGTAGATGTTGAATCGCTGGTCCTAGGCCGGCTAATTGCAGAGGGAACTCACGAATCAAGGTGCGCTTGATACTCGATCTGGCTGGATGAATTTTTTGTATAATTTGCTCACCGACTGCATCAATGAACTGCTCAAACTGAATCTTCAATGTATCCGTCCAGGTTGCAGCTTGTATTTTAGGTTCAATGGAAAAACCAAATGGTTTCAATAGTTCACTGGGATGTTCATAATGAAAGAAATCACAAAAGCCTGCTAATAGATCTGCTTGGGTTAACATCAAGATCGCTTCAACGGGATAGCCCAGGCTGCGTCCAAAACGGTTGATCACATGCGCATGTTCTTTGCAATTAGCCGTTATTTCCCCGGGGTTGTTCGTGAGGAATGTCTGCACATTAACGCATAAGATCAGTCCGCTGATACGGATTTTACGGTGACATTGGTTGAGATGTTTTAATGTATATTCTAGCAGATGTTTACTTTGACTCAGCCAGGATTCACTTAGTTCTACGATGACTCCATGTTCATTATGATAGATTTCAGCGGAGCGTTCAGCCGGCACATGAATTTGCGTTAACTGACTTTGCTGTAGCAGTGTTGTCTTGCCTTGTTGGGATTTACCGGTCATGATAACAAATGATAAAGCATTTTGTTGCGGCTTTAGCTGGATAAAAACTTTTTTCAAAGCGCCACATAATGCCTGTAAGGATGCGTCCATTTATGTCACCATGGGTTGCAGCGTGAGCAGCAACTGTTGAGCGTGACTTTCAATTAATGTTTGGCTGCTGATGTATGCAGCGGCTAATAGGCTGGAGGTGAGCACTCCGAGCAGCAGCAGATTTTCATGTGGATGGGTCGGTAGGTTGGTGACGGCATGTGCGGTGAATGGTCGATAAGGTTTGTGTACTCGGTGTTGTTGGATCAGCTGGTGTAATTCTTCAATGAGATTATCTAATGTTTGACGTCCATCGGCACGAAAATGATGATATCCCTCGAAACCAGCGATCAAGCAATAATATGCCAGCTCAATTACGCTTAAATATTGATGTGCGCGTTCTTTAATATGTTGGATCAAAGTAAAAAAGTGATGCTGTGGCGCACAATCATCTGGCCCGCCAGCGGGTGTAAAAGATTTAAATTCAGCAGTTTGACCATGTAGTCGCAGATAGTTTTTGCCTAAAAGCTCATCAATCGTAGCGCTGAGCAAATAATACGACATAGCCACTTGCTCATGCGTGCCTTGTTGGCCAAGAAAACGGCTTTGAAATGCCAGTAGTTCATGTTCAATCTGATCCCGCATGATTTTGACTGGAGGTAGAGTAGTGCTGATGCAGAGTCGCTCTAATAAAGACAGCAATGGACTTGCGGCAGCAACAAACGGATTACGAGTGTTGTGATTCATAAACAATTTTGAGCGAAAGTAACCCTGCAATATCTGCGGTGAATGCGATAGTGCGAATTTTGCCCCTGATGCAGCCAAGTAACGTTCAACAACCATGGAGGAAGTCCAATCGACAATGACCTTAAAATTATAATACGTGATATTTCTTGGGAAGAAAAGGGGGGGGGGGGGCAGCCAAGGTTGACGCATTAAAATTTAAGCAACCTGCTGTAGGTTGGGCCGGGGCCCAACAATATGGTTATTAGATTTCAATTTATTTGACGAACAATAAAAAATAAGATCAAATGCCACATTAGAATTGTGATCCGGTGGCATGATGCATCTGGTTGGGCACATAGGATTTGACGTTTATTTTTCTAAATTACCCGATCCACATATTTCCAGAAAAAAATTGTACCCACTCATTGAGATTTTATGGCTCTTCTGCGCATCTGTAGAAATTAATCATGCGTAAATTTCGAACCCTTGGAAGTCGAGAAACACTCGCTGAAAAATAGTTTGAACAGCCAAGAATCCGTAGCATCGTCTTTTGGCCACTTTGATTTTATTATTCATTCCCTCAACGAAGCCGCTGTTTTTTCGCTTTTTAAAGTAATTGACGATGTAAGTTTTGTATTTTCCCAGTGTTGAAAATATTGGTTAACTTCAGGGCGTAGCTCCGGGCTTTCTTGAGTTTGTCGGAGTGTTTATATAACAACGCCAGCTTTAATTTATCCGCATCAGACCTGCATTCATGTTGCTTGCTGATTAACAGCGTATCCAATGATTTGAAATTATCCCAATCCACATGCCCTGCAACAAGTCTGTCCAAAGCTGCCTGAATGACTTTGTGGCCTAACTTTTCTTTAATTGTCACATCCTGAATTGTGCTGTGAATCAAGCTACGCATTATGTATTCTTCAAGTCCCTTGGTGATCGTGGCATTACGGTCAGTCCATTCATATTGCTAGGTCGAGGTGGGGTGGTCATCACAGTGTTCTCAAATATAACGAACAGGGACAATTTCCAAATAGACCGGGTGATCAAAAATCGGTAGGTGTCGGATCCTTCGTATTGATGTACGCCCATTCTGTTTTGTCGCGGGTTTGCCACACTTGTGGCAGGTGCTGCGATCATTTTTACTCTTTACTTCAAAGACTATATTGCCTAGAGTATCAATACGTTGCGAGACAACTTCAAGCGATTTTATATCCAATGGCCGGGTGATTTGACTCATTATTTACGCGACATTTTAATTTAGATGCCGCATTCTAACCCTTATCCTGCGTGGGTTCTACTACCTACAGATGCGCAGAAGAGCCAAATAAATTCCATAAATCGATATAGCAGACTCTGATTTACCCCATAGGGGTTGACAAAAACCCCCATTGGGGTAATACTGTCATTATGAAAATAAAAATAATCCCACAAGTTGTTGTGGAGATGCCTGAGTTTATAAGACAGGCAAAAATGTGTATTGATGATGAGTTGCGTGAATCATTTATTAGTCATATTGCCGCTAACCCATTGCAAGGCGAGCTGGTCGTTGGTACTGGCGGCATTAGAAAAATCCGATGGGCGGCGGATGCACATCAAGGGAAAAGGGGCGGGGTTCGTGTGCTGTATTATTATCACAATCAATCGATCCCTATTTTTCTGTTTACGGTTTATGGAAAAAGCAAAAAGGCAAATTTAACGCAGGCTGAAAGAAATATATTAAAAACAATTATTAGTAAAATTGTTCGGCCATATGGGGGTATTAGTGATGAGTGATATAGGAGATAGTTTAATTCGCGGTGCATTAGAGGCATTGGATTATGCTCAAGGTAAGAAAGTTGATGTTAAAGTTCATAAGGTTAATGTTCCATCTGAAGTAGATGTTGGTGCTTTACGAAAAACGTTGCACATGAGTCGCCAACAATTTTCTAATGAGTTTGGATTTAGTATCCGCACATTGGAAAAGTGGGAACGGAAAGAGAGATTACCCGAAGGTCCTGCACGAGCCTATTTAACAGTGATAGCCAAAAACCCAACAGCCGTTATTGAGGCACTCCAGAAAGCGTCCTAAAAGGGTATACCACAGCGAGACGATGGCATGAGACACTTTTTACGGCTCTTCTGCGCTTCTGTAGGTAGTGGAACCAGCGCTGGATAAAAAGGGGGTTCAGCGATTCGGTTCCTTTGTTTTCTCGATCGGATTGTCGGTCATGCTTTTTTATTTGTCTTGAGTCATCTGCGGGGAATAGCTAGAAACAAGCCGGTGAAGCACTTCAGTAACGTGAGA
>CANNIJ010000006.1 GCA_947505025.1 Legionellaceae bacterium
CCATTGCTGCTGACACTGTGCCGCAACTTGCTGGTCATGCGTAACAAATACTAAGGTTCTGCCCTCTTGATTTAAGTTATGGAATAAATCAAGAATGTTTTGACTGGTGCTATCATCCAAGGCTCCAGTTGGTTCATCCGCGAAGATTACACTTGGCTCAGCAATTAGTGCTCGGGCAATGGCGATACGTTGCTGTTCACCGCCAGATAACTGACCTGGACGCTGCATTGCTAGCTCCAACATATCCACACGCTTTAACATTGCCTGTGCACTTTGCAGCGCCAATTTATGTTCCACATTTCGATATAACAAGGGTAAAGCCACGTTTTCCTGCGCAGTTAACCTGGGCAATAAATGAAAGTTTTGAAATACAAAGCCAATCGTTTGATTACGTAATGCGGATAATTCTTGGTCATCCAAGCACTTAACATTTTGTCCATTCAACCAATATGAGCCTGTGTCAGGCAGATCTAGCAGCCCCATTATACTCATCAGGGTTGACTTTCCAGATCCAGATCGACCCAGGATAGCAATCATCTCTCCAGGGTATAGTTCCCAGCAAATATCGTTTAAAATCAAACGTTCATTTTTGCCAATGATATATTTTTTGGTGATGTTCTGTAATTTAATCAAGGGAATGCGTAGTGAATCAATCATAAACGATTATATCCCCGGCCTGTAGTCCTGATTGAATTACTACTTGATCGTCATGCACGGCTCCAGTGATAACTGAGCGCGGCTCAATTTTGCCAGAAGGATTGCGCACATAAACTAAATGCTGATTGCCATTCTGTGTTAATGCCGTGATAGGCACGAGCAAACTTTGCTGTGTATCGATTTGTAACTCAATCGATGCACTCATCCCAACTTTAATCCACTGTTGTTGATCAGGATTCAATTCAGTGACGTCTACCATAGCCGTAAATGAAACTAAACCGCCAGTGGAATCATTTAATGCCTCGGCATTAATTGCCGTTAAGGTGCCGCTTAATCCATGTGTATCGAATGCAATCCCATGGATTGTTGCGGGTAAACCTACATGCAGTAACTGTAGATCAACTTCAGGCACATTGATTTCTAGTCTAATCCCGCTCAAGTCACCCATCATGGCTAGTACCTGACCAGATTTGACGCTACTGCCGGGATGTATTTGTTCTGTTCCGCTACGCTCAGTTTTTGGCGGATAAAGTAATACGCCGGCACATGGAGCAAAGATTTTAATCTGGTTGTGCGGACTGGATAATGCTGTTTGTACTTGATGAAACGTATCAAAGCTTAATTTCTTCAGATTGGATAATGCCGGCTCACTGAGTTTCTCGAGTAATTCAGTTAAGCGCATTCTAGCTTGAACCAGAGCTATTCGGGTTGAGTTTAATCCAGATTGCTCGCTTAGAAAGACATTCTTGGCCAGGATACCTGCATCCCATAAATCACGTGTGCCATTAAATTTAACCTGAGCCAGACGAGCATTTTCTTTAGCCTTTAAATAGTCAGTTAATGTATTGTTAAACTCTTTTTGTAATTCAGCTGAACTGATAGTTAAGATGGGATCACCAACATTTAATTTATCACCATACCGATGCTGCATACTTTCAACAAGCCCATTGATCGGGCTCGTGACTGCAGTCGCGTGTAAAGGCTGTACGCTACCGGTAAAATTCAGTGTTTGATGCAATGTTTGCAGGCTTACAGTATATGTTTTCGTCGGAGTGAAGATATGTTTTGGTTTACTACAAGATAATAGTGCTCCAAGACTAAAAATTAGTATCTGATAAAATAAACCGCGCGCACGTAGTTTCATCCGGTGTACCTTAATTTAATGTGCCAATCGTTCAATGTGGTTCCAGTTAGACGTTGTAAAGCTGAAATCTGATTTAGATAGCTTATTTTTGCACCAATCAACCCCATCTGTGATTGAATGACTTGATTCTGTGTATTATTCACCGCTAATGAGCTAACTATGCCGGCCTGTTGCTTCTTCTTCTCTAAGGCATAAGACTGTTCAGCTAATTTTAATTGATGTTCGGCTAATTCATAACGTTTCATTAAACTTTCGATCGTTGAATGAGTATTGGTTAAAGTTGTAATTAAGTTACGTTTCGCGGCTACGAGTGCCAGTCGGTCTTGCTCGAGCTTGATTTTAGTACTAATTAGTAGATTACGTCGTTGTAAATCATGTAATGGTACGGTTAAGGTCACACCAGCGGTCTCGGTGACATTATTGCCACCATAGGTTCTGCTTGAATTTCGATTGTTGTTGACCGCGCCTTGAACCCCAGTGGTCATGCCAGCTTGTACATTTGCAGTTAGATCTAGTTGCCAGAGTTGCTGATTTTTAGCTTGTGTATATGCACGTTGATCGGCGCACAAAGCAATTTTTAAGGCAAGATACTGAGTGTTGTTGTTTAAGGCTTGTGCTATCGCAGTGTTTAGATCTGGGATTTGGATATTGGTTAGCTGCAGATCACTTGGCACGGCTAAACGTAAGTCCGGATGCAAGCCAATGGCTTGCAATAAATCTTGTGCATTAGTTTTAAAATCATTTTCCGCTTGTGCCGCCATTAAATTTAGGGATTCAATTTGGTACGCTTGCTGAATATTTGCGGTTGGTTCTAGTTGACCGGCTTTAATCAGTTTCTCATTGATTATATATGATTTATTTGCATCAATTAATCCGAGCTTTTGCATGCGTAGTTGATGGGCGCTGAGCATTAATGCTCGGTAAGCGCTGATCACCTGTGTAACTTGATCAATCACCGCTTGCTGAAGGTTTAGTTTATTCAGACCATCACTTTCAATGGCGTTCAACAGATTAACTTCATTGACGGCAGGTCCTAAACCTCGGAGTAAAGGTTGTTTGACAGAAAAGTTTAATAGTGGCGTATAGTTACCGTCAGTTACAACGTTATTGTCCATTTTCAAGGCGGCTTCTGTGCCAAATGGGTTCTTATAATTAAATTCGGGTGTAGCAAAGTAACTGTGTGTATTAGCGCCACCTACACCACTATAATTGGCATGACTAGCCATGGCTGTGCCAGCCAAAGCGTATTGTAATTCAAATTCATTTTTGGCTAAGCGCAGTTGATAGCGTTGTATGATTCGATCAAGTTCGGCATTTTGAATGTTGGGATTGTAGCGTAATGCTAATAAGATCGCCTCTCGTAGACTTAATTTTAAAGTGTTGTGCTGTTTTGAGTTTGGAGAAACTGGTAAATTAATCCAGTTCTCTAACATATACTCTGGGTTATTTAAGGCGTGATGTAAGCGTTTATGCGCCAGAGAAACATCTGCTTGCTCTTGCTGTGGATTGCGGGAGAAACGATAAAGAGTGACTGTACTACTGGCACTGGATGTCTCACAGAAAACAACTAGACCTGAGATTATAATCCAGGTCAAACGAGGGTTCATGATAATCCAGGCACAGAAAATCGTCTTAGGTCTTGTAAGCGTAATGCGGTTAATGGACCACCCCAAAGACAACCAGTATCCAAAGCATGTATGTTGGCCACAGGACACTGACCAAGTAACGCAGACCAATGACCAAACACTATCTCAGCATCAATTTGTACACGATCAGGCATTGCATACCAAGGAATGCTACCTGCGGGTAAATGCTTTAAATCTCCGGTGTAACTTAGATCTAAATCACCGTTAATCCTGCAACAACGCATACGTGTAAAGTAATTATCAATGACTTGGATGCGATGCAAACCAGTTAAATCTGGGTTCCAATTTTCTGCCGGTTCAATATCATATAAATGGGTTAAGTAATATTTGTAATCTGGCCCTTGAATGGCTTGTTCTAGTTCACGTGCGTAAAAGTTTGCTTGCTCACGATTCCAAAACGGTGCAATTCCTGCATGACACATCATTACATTGAGCTCAGGATCATCATAGAGGACAGGTTGGTAGCGTAACCATTGCCCAAGCTCTTCGGCGTCCAGCGCATTTAAAAGCTCGCTCATGGTGTCACGTGGCCTGGGGATTGGATTTGGACTCCATAACTGACTTAAAAAGTGTAGATCATGGTTGCCTAATACAATTCTTGGAGTTAACGGTAATCCGCGAATAAAGCGTAATACCGCCAGAGAATCAGGCCCGCGGTTCACCAGATCACCGACAAACCACAGACGATCTTGATCTGGATTAAAGTTTATATGATCTAATAATCGTTGTAATGGTTCGTAACAACCCTGAAGATCACCTATAGCATAATCAAACAATTTAACTGGTTCCTTTGGATCAGGCCGGACTGGCTTGGCGTTTGTCTAATACCTGTACTGCTGGTAATATTTTGCCTTCTAGAAATTCTAAGAATGCACCACCACCAGTAGATATATAGGAGATTTTGTCCGTTAGATTGTATTTATCAATGGCCGATAAGGTGTCTCCACCGCCAGCAATACTAAATGCATCACTATTCGCAATGGCAATCGCAAGTGCACGTGTACCATAACCAAATTGAGGCAGCTCAAAGACTCCTACTGGACCATTCCATAGAATTGTTTTGGCATGGCTTAACAAACCAATATAGCGCGCCACTGTTTCTGGCCCGATATCTAAAATTCTATCATCTGCAGCCAGATGGCTTAATGTTTTATTAAATGCAGGGCAGCTATCAGTGCATGATTTACCCACTACGACATCACGTGGCAAAGGGACCTCACAACCTGATTGAGCAGCAAGTTCTAAGATTTGACGTGCTTCTTCTAACTGTCGATCTTCACACAAGCTCATGCCTATATTATGCCCTTGTGCTTTTAGAAATGTATTTGCAATACCTCCGCCGGGGATCAATACATCCACTTTTGTAACTAATGTCTTGAGTAATGATAATTTAGAGGAAACTTTGGCCCCACCTACGAGAGCAATAATCGGTTTTTCCGGTGTTTTCCATATGCGCTGTAGCGTATCTAGTTCCCTAATTAATAATGGTCCTGCAACTGCGATAGGGGCAAATTCTGCAACACCACATGTTGATGCATGTGTTCGATGTGCTGTGCCAAATGCATCCATGACGAAAACATCACATAAAGCTGCAAGTTTTTTTGCTAATACCGGATCATTACTTTTTTCTCCAATATTAAACCGTACATTTTCCCCTACAATTAACTCACCAGGAATTAAGGTTACACCATCCAAATAATCCTGGGCAAAATGTACCGGGTAACCCAGATTTCTCTTCAAATATTCGGCGACTGGACGCAAAGAATAACGCGGATCATAGCTGCCTTCTTCTGGCCGACCAAGATGTGATAACAAAATAACACTCGCACCCGCACTCAAAGCCATACGTAAAGTAGGTAATGCGGCTTCTAAACGTTGATCGCTGGTAATTATGCCATCTTTGATCGGCACATTTAAATCTTCGCGAATCAATACGCGTTTACCGCGCAACTCAATGTCAGTCATTTTCAAAAGTACCATGATTTTTCCTCGCTTGACGTTCTGGCTACAAACAACATAAATAATGTGCGGTATCGAGCATACGGTTTGCAAAACCCCACTCATTATCATACCAAGCAATCACTTTTACTAGAGATCCTAATACTTTAGTTTGTGTTGTATCAAATACAGCAGATGCTGGATAATGATTAAAATCACACGAGACCAATGGCTCATCACACAGATGTAGCACGTCACTAGCAGCCGCACGCATGATGTCATTGACCGCCTGTACCGTGGTTGGCTGTTTTGCAATAAAGGTTAAATCAATCGCAGACACATTCATTGTAGGCACACGCATAGCAAATCCATCTAATTTGCCAGCTAATTCAGGCAAGACTAGACCAACTGCGATCGCGGCTCCAGTTTTTGTCGGAATGATTGAATGTGTGGCTGAACGCGCACGGTGTAAGTCTGTATGACTGCCGTCTAACAGTAATTGATCTTTAGTATATGAGTGAATCGTGGTTAATAAGCCTGATTCAATCCCAATTGCTGCATGTAAAGGCTGTACCACCGGTGCCAAACAATTAGTTGTACATGAGGCATTCGAGACAATTTGATCTGATGATTTTAAGATTTTATGATTAACGCCATATACAATTGTTGCGTCCACATCACTACCTGGAGCTGAGATTAATACTTTTTTTGCACCTGCATGCAGATGTTGTTTAGCCCCCGAGCGTGTGGTAAAACGACCAGTGCATTCAAATACAACATCAACTTTTAAGTCATCCCAAGGAAGATTTTCTGGATTAGACTCACGGGTAATTAAAATTGAGTGCCCATTTACGTGTAAATGATCATTTTCAATGTCAACTGAGCCAGGAAAGCGCCCGTGAGTGGAATCATAACGGGTGAAATGTGCGGTATTTTTGATTCCAGATAGATCATTGATCGCAACTACTTCAAAGATGTCCTGGCGGTGTGCTTCAAAAATCGCGCGTAATATACATCGACCAATTCGTCCATAGCCGTTGATTGCAACACGTATCGTCATATTTATTCTCCCAAAAAAAAATTAACACTTCGCTGCCAAGGTTATAATTGACTCGAGCGTATGTTCAACAGTAATCCCTAATTCCTGATAAATTTGTGGGCCAGGGGCCGACAAGCCAAATTGATCAATTCCTATAACGATCCCATCTAAACCAACAAAGCGATACCAATATGCCGTGGCTGAGGCTTCGATTGCGATCCGTGCACGAATTTTCTGCGGTAAAACTTGCTCTTGGTACTCAATACTTTGCATTAAAAATTTTTCTGCACATGGCATTGAGACCACGCGTACTGCAATTCCAAGTTTAGTGGCTTGATCAGCACTATCCAGAGCAATTTGCACTTCAGATCCAGTCGCAATCAGGATAATTTGCGGAGTTTGCGCACAATCTTGTAAAATATATCCACCACGTTGCATCATATATGCAGTATCTAATGTGTGTTGTTGTGTGGATAATATTTGGCGCGATAAGAGTAAACATGATGGAGCATTGTGTGTTTCCAACGCCATGCTCCAAGCAACAGCAGTTTCCATACCATCGGCAGGGCGCCATACAAATAGATTTGGCGTCATACGTAACATAGCGGCATGTTCTATCGGCTGATGCGTAGGCCCATCTTCACCGATGCCGATAGAATCATGTGTTAATATATAAATCACACGTTGTTTCATTAATGCGCTTAGACGTATGGCATTACGTGCATAGTCTGAGAAGACTAAAAACGTCCCACCATAAGGAATCAAGCCACCATGTAATGCGATTCCATTCATAATAGCAGCCATACCAAATTCACGTACACCGTAGTGTAAGTAATTTCCATATGAGTGTGCGCTAGTAATAGGCACACATCCTGACCAACTTGTTAAATTAGGGCCGGTTAAATCAGCTGATCCGCCAAATAGCTCGGGCATGAATGTTATATAATAGGCTAAACATTGCTGCCCAGTACTACGTGTAGCCATTGATTGTGTTGTATTAATCCAGCTTTCAAATAATTCATTTTTTTTCTCAGCCCAATGATCGGGTAAGTCACCGTTTATACGCCTTAAAAAGCCTGCATATTGTTCTGGATTGATTTTTTTATATTCTTGACAGGTTTTTAGCCAAGAATTTTCATCGAAGGATCCTTGTTCTAGGTGTGACCATTGAGTGAGTAATTCATCGGGGATTTCAAATGGCGCATACGGCCAGGAAAAGTGTATGCGCAAATCTTTAATGTTTTGGGCGCCTAATGGTGATCCATGTACGCGCGCACTTCCGGCTATGCGAGAGCCATAGCCGATAATGGTTTTAAAAACTATGAGCGTGGGTTGTGTGCATTGAGAGTGAGCCTCACTCAGTGCATTTTCAATAGACGTCTGATCATGTCCATCTACTGGTCCAATTACACGCCAATTGTATGCACGAAAACGTGCTGCAGTGTCTTCTGAAAACCATGTTTCCACTGGACCATCAATTGAAATCCCATTATCGTCGTAACATACTATGAGTTTATTTAAACCTAAGGTACCGGCCAGGGAACATACTTCATGTGAGATCCCCTCCATCATGCAGCCATCGCTAACAAATGCATAAGTACGATGATCGACTAAGGTTAATTCCTGGGTATTATATTCTGCCGCTAAGGTTTTTTCGGCCAACGCCATACCTACTGCATTAGCTAATCCTTGTCCTAATGGACCTGTAGTGCTTTCTACTCCGGGGGTATGCATGTATTCTGGGTGACCCGGCGTTTTAGAATGTAATTGACGAAAATTCTTTAGATCTGAAATGCTGACTTTATATCCAGTTAAATACAGCAGAGAATATAAGAGCATGGATCCATGTCCGTTGGATAAAACAAAGCGGTCACGGTTCCACCAGCGTGGATTGGCTGGATTATGTTTGAGCCATTTACGCCATAATATCGAGGCAATCTCCGCCATACCTAAAGGCATACCGGGGTGACCAGACTTAGCTCGCTCGATCGCATCGACGCTTAAAAAGCGAATAGCATTAACTAGTTGTTGTGAACCTGGCACTTGTGTGGACCCCACAGTTGAAGCAAAGCGGTATTGTCGCGCAGAAGTATCTTTTCAGCAAGTTTAAGATCCATGATGTTGTTGGAGTTGGTGCATTGAGCGCCACGAGGTGCGGTATAACTTAATCGAGCTGGTTGGTTATTAGTTAATATCTAGTCTATAATGGCCTATAATGCCGACTAAAGGACGAGCGCCATCCATCGAACACCTGCGAGTATTAGGCAAAAACCCCGGATTAAAAAAGACAGAAACACTCATTAGACAAGTACAATCTGCCATTGAAAAATGGACTGATTATGCCGATAAAGCGGGCGTAATTAAGCGGACTACTAAGTATGTTTTGAGCAGTTTAAACGGGATAAACCGCAGTTCTTGGCCATTTAGCTACTGAATCAATTGACCTTGAACCCACTGAGTTGCTGATTGGAGTTAACTTGACAAGGCATTACATGACTTCTACACTAAATTATACCAATTGTCTGACATTTGAACTGTAATAAAACTTTAAGGGGAAAAAGATGCCTATCAAACCCAAGATGATAGTAAAAACATGGACCTTTCTGTTCCTCATACATATATCCAGCAATATACAAGCTAATGGAATATCATGTACCAGTGACATCGCTGGACAAAGATGCAAAGAAGATAGCTCTTGTGAAATGAAAGCCTGTGTAGGAGACGGATCAGGAAATTTTAATTGGCAATCCTTAGGGTGGCCGAACTGCAATGCTCCTTCTTGCTAATAAAACAAGACATCTCTTGCTGTCGGCCAGGCCAATGTGCTCGTGACACAAGCATATGGTTTGGACTATTCTATATCTAAGGGAATACATGGATGTAATTATAAAATATACGCGCAGGAAGCCCCGCCAAAGGATGGCGGTGCTGCAAGGATGCAGCACTTTTTAATCATAATTTAGCGTATAATTCTTCCTTTTCTGCTGGTGTGATAAATGCATGTTCAATTGCCATACGTGTAATATTCGTCATAATCTCATTTGAATAACCATATGCAGTTTGTACTCGTTCATATTCTTTAGCTACACTGGTGCCCATAAACGGTGGATCATCTGAATTTATACTTATAGCTAGACCTTGCTCGAGAAATTGTGGGAATGGATGACAGTGCATGTCATTAAACAAACCTAGGGTCAAGTTACTGCTCGGGCAAATTTCTAATGCTATGTTACGCTCTTTGAGTAATGCTATCGTTTCTGGCGAATGCATAGCTTGGACACCATGGCCAATGCGTTTAATTGGTAAATGCTGTATGGCTTCAAGCATACCACTCGCTGGCGCAAATTCACCTGCATGCACCGTGCCAGATAAACCAGCATCAACAGCAATTTCGTAAGCTCTTTTGAACAACTTAGGTGGAAAGTTTACTTCATCACCGCCTAATCCAAAACCGGTTGCTGCAGGTATAGTATATTTTGCAGCTTGTTTAGCCACGCGAATTGCCGCATCGGCTCCAAAATGACGTACTGCAGTGATAATCACACGACCGATAATGCCAAATTTAGCGGCTGCATGCTCAATCGCAGATTGTATTGCGTGTAAATGCTCGATTGAAGGGATCCCACTGACCATCTCAGCATGATCCGGCGAGTACATCATTTCCACATAGATCGTGTCATCCAATGCATTGGCGCGTAAATAATCAAAAGTGATATCGTAGTAATCTTCTGGAGTTTTAATTAATGCGGCCAAAGTATCATATACCCGCAGAAAATCCATAAATCCGTTCGATAAGTAAGTAGAATTATCGGGCGCAATTAAACCCTCAGGCATGACTAGATTATTCCGTTTGGCTAATGTGCGTGCGAGCTCAGGAGGGATTGTGCCCTCTAAATGAACATGTAATTCAGCTTTTTTTATAGACATTGTTCTGAACCCCTTGTAATATAGCGCGTGAATGCGCATAGTATATACCTTAATCATTAGCAAAAAAGCAATACCTGAATAAGGATCTTTGGATGAATCAGCAAGATATCGATAGGGCCTATGTTAGCCCTTATGACCGGTTTTTATTTGAGTTCGATGCAACTCATCCACGCACTGTCGCTCAATTGCAAGAAATTGCAAAATATCAACGTATTTTTGAGTTGCGTGATCACGTACAAAACTTGCCGCTGGATCATAGCTTACTCGACGAGAGTATTTAATCGTGACGGTCTGGTTTAATACGTTAACTCTAGCGCAACTAAATGAGCGTGCACAGCAAACCTTGGCTGAAGTTTTATACATTAACTTTACCGAGATTGGTGATGATTTTTTGATTGCGACTATGCCTGTGCATGAGAGGGTTAAACAACCAATGGGTATTGTGCATGGTGGCGCAAATGTTGTATTGGCTGAAACGGTTGCTAGTACTGCGGCTAATATGGTTGTGGATTTGGAGCTATATTATTGCGTTGGACTAGAAATCAACGCCAATCATTTAAGACCAGTAACTTCAGGGATTCTCACTGCAATCACACGCCCAATCCATCTTGGACGCACCACTCAAATTTGGACCGTGGATATATTTAATGATGCAGGTAAACAAACTTGTGTTTCGCGTATGACCGCATCAGTAGTTCCGCGTTCCAGAGGGTAAGTTTCAGATGAATGGCATGTGCATGTATTGTTATTTTAACAATACATGCAGAATCTTGTAAGACAATATTGTTAATAAAGAAGCCGCTGGCAGAGTTAAAATCCAAGAAGTGAAAATGTTACGTATCACAATTAAATTTAATGCTCCAATACCACGTGCTAATCCAACCCCCAGGACTGATCCGACTAATGTTTGTGTCGCTGAAACCGGGATCCCCATGCTAGTTGCAAAAACCACTGTTGTAGCTGCTGCCAGAGTGGCGGCGAATGCACGGCTTGGAGTTAAGGCGGTGATTGAACTACCGACTGTTTCAATCACCCTGCGACCATAGAATAAAAAACCACTAATTACGCCAACACAAGCTAATAAAATAATCCAATTTGGATACGCCTGCATGTGGCCTGAATTTACCGCATTATGGGTTAATGTGTATACCAATGTTAGCGGACCTACTGCCAATGCAACATCATTGGATCCATGGGCGAAGACCATGGCGCATGCGGTCATAGCCATGAGGACTGCAAAATATTGCTCTACTTGGATGAAATAGTCGCGTCGATTCATGTTGGGTTGCTCGGGGATACGTCGAATAAAAAACATACCCAGCAAAGTCATGCATGTACTGCTGCCCAAAATAACCATCATTTTTTCAGGCGTAGTAAGTTGTACGTGAAAGTGTGTTAGACCTTTTAGAACAGTAATAAAGGATAATATACATCCTACTAAAAACAGATAGAAAGGCACATACATTTTTGCGCGCGCCAGGGGATTACTGTTAACAAAGATTGTTTGTTGAATGCTGATAAATAATAGGTAGCCAGTTATCCCAGCAATTAATGGTGAACTGATCCAGCCAATAGCAATGTGTGAAACTTGATGCCAATGAATGGCGTCTTTGCCTAATACCAGAACGCCAAAGCCCACCATTGATCCAACCAAGGCATTTGTGATGGATACAGGAACACCCAAGTAACTGGCTAGGTTCATCCACAGAGTACATGCTAATAAGACACTTAACATGCCCTCAATTAAGATAACTGGATTCTCATACAGTTGACTGGTATTGATGATTCCATCACGCATGGTTTCAGTAACGCCAGTGCCGCCAAAAAAGGCTCCGGCAAACTCAAAGATTATGGCAATACACATAGCTTGACGCACACTCACAGCTTTAGAGCCCATGGTTGTGCTCATGACATTAGCTAGATCGTTGGCCCCAACACCCCAGGTCATGAGAAAGCATAAAAGAACTGCTGTTGATAAAAATAATACAGAATGATCCATAGATATGATTTACCGTGCAATGAGAATTTGTAGGCGACCACCAACATTCTGGGCGTGGTCAGCCAGCTCGCCAGTCCATTGTACTAGTTTGTATAAAAAAATTACATCAATTGCAGGCAATTCCTTTTCCAGCTTAAAGATATGATTTTGTATCTCAGCAAGTTTATGATCACAATCATGCTCAATTTGATCGAGGATTACAATCATCGCTTCTACCAGGCCAACCTCACTGCCTCTGAAGCCAGTTTCCAGTAATTCATCGAGCTCATTGATGGCTTTACAGGCTTGTTTTGCAGCATCTAAACAGCGACTTAAGAAAGCCATAAATAGTTCTGCAATGCTATCTGGTATCAACATATGTCTGTTAGCGATCAGATTTGCAATGTCTTCAGCTTTATTGGCAATATTATCTTGCGCACTGAGCAGTTCTAAAAGATCTGTACGAGCGACTGGAAGAAAAAGACCGGTGGGCAGATGTAAACGCAGATCACGCTTAATGCGGTCGGCTTTCTTTTCCATGGAGGTAATCTTTTCTTTCAGTAATTCTACTGTATTCCAATCTTGTTTTAGCACTGCTTCAAAAAAAGGAAACAGTAGTATTGCGCAATTATAGGTTTGATGGATATGCTGTTCGATCGTGCGAATTGGTGATGGACCAAACATGTTAAATATACTACCCATGACTCATTACCTTAATAATAATTTACTTGTCCTAAAGAGAATAACATGATATTTTGGCACATTAATCATCTTACTGGTAGTTATTTGTGTTTCGTTGGTTGGTTTTAATCTTGATATTGACTGCTGCCGGTTGCACCAGTCGCATACCATTACAACTTGGTAACACGCGTGTATTGATTGTACGCGAAGAACATGGTGCAGGTAAATCATTTATTCATTTACATCAAAATGAAACAACTGCATTAAAGGCCGCGGAGCATATTATTCGAACTGAAGGCGGCTCATTAATAACGCTAGTGCATCCTGGTGAGCGGACTATAGTTTTTAAACTCCACGGGAAAAGATATGAGTTTGATCCTAATAGAATGTTTTCCGATGCAGGGATTAAAAAAACCTTAAAACTATATGGAGCATATACGCCAGCTGCGCACCGTGTAGTTAAGAGTTTTAGCAACATAGTTAAAAGTTTATTGCCAGCTGGCCCAATAATTGCCGTGCACAATAATAAAGATTATTGTATTCGCAACTACTTGCCGGGACATTCTATGGCCAGTGATGCGGGTGCAATCTTTTTAGATCCACATGCAAATCCAAGAAATTTTTACGTATTAACTCAGCGTAAAGATTACCAGGATTTAAACCACTATAACCGTGTTTTACAAGCACATAATGCAGCCGATGATGGCAGCTTATCTATATACTTATCCAGTAGAAAGTATATTAATGTTGAAGCCGGATATGATCAATTATCCGCGCAAATTTCGATGTTACAGAGAATTGTATCGCCTGGTTCCTAGCCGCATAGCTTATTCAAATATTATGGTTCTCCAGGCGGTGCCTTACCAAGACAATACACTACGTCTTAGCAACCGGTTGCTGGGGGTGTTCCTTGGCTATAAAGTGCTGAATATCTGCCACCGTACTCATGAATTGTGCCGGGAAGATAATCGTTGAATTTTTTTCTACAGAAATTTCTGCCAGGGTTTGTAAATTTCTAAGTTGTAAGGCAATTGGGTGCTTCATCATAATGTCAGCAGTATCCGCTAATTTTTGTGCCGATAAAAACTCACCTTCGGCAGAAATGATTTTAGCTCTTTTTTCACGCTCAGCCTCCGCTTGCTTGGCAATCGCACGCCGCATGTTATCAGGTAACTCAATGTCCTTGATTTCAACACTATTCACAACAACTCCCCACGCCTCAGTGTAGGCATCCAGGATTTTAGTGATCTCAGCGTTGATAGTAATACGCTCTGATAAGATCTCATCTAATTGAAATTTGCCCACAATATTACGCAGAGAAGTTTGAGCTATTTGATCGATGGCTGCATATACATCCTGAATCGCCACAATACTTTTAACGGCATCGACTATCTTAAAATAAGCTACGGCGGATATATCAACCGAAACATTGTCTTTTGTAATTATTTTTTGCGGAGGTATAGGCAGTGTGATAATGCGCATATCAACCAATCTGATCCAGTCAATGAATGGAATGACTAAATTTAACCCAGGGTCTCGGATACTAACTATTTTCCCGAATCTAAAGACAACGCCGATTTCATATTGCTGCACAATTCTAAAACCTAAAAAGATTAATATGACTGTGAACAATGCGAGTACCATTAGCAGCGCCATGTATTTCTCCACCAACCTATTATTTATTTAGTGTAGCTTACCTTAGCCTTGAATACATCCAAGTAAAAAGTTGACCTAAATATTCTCTTCGGTTATGATGCAATTTGCTTTCCTGGAGAACATTTATGTTGTCAGAATATATGCCCATTCTTGTGTTTATTCTTTTGGGGTTAGTCCTAGGCGCAGCAATGATGGGTGCCGGTGCTTTATTTTCTACTCATCAGCCCAATACTGCAAAAAATGCACCCTATGAGTGTGGCTTTCCTGCATTTGAAAGTGCCAGGATCCCTTTTGATGTGCGCTTTTATATGGTTGCCATATTATTTATACTGTTTGATTTAGAAACGGCGTTTTTCTTTCCTTGGGCTGTGGTTTTACGTAAAATTGGCTGGCTGGGTTTTTCATCAATGATGGTGTTTCTTGGATTATTAGTCATGGGCTTTATTTATGAGTGGAAGCGGGGGGCGCTAGAATGGGAATAAATCTCGCTTCAGAATTAAAAGAAAAAGGCTTTCTGACCACATCGTTGGATGAATTATTGGGCTGGGCGCGCAGTGGGTCTATGTGGCCGATGACCTTTGGTCTGGCGTGTTGCGCCGTGGAAATGATGCATGTTGGTGCCTCGCGGTATGATCTTGATAGATTTGGCGTATTATTTCGACCTAGTCCACGACAGTCAGATGTGATGATTGTTGCTGGCACCTTGTGTAATAAGATGGCGCCTGCGTTACGTAAAGTATATGACCAGATGCCAGAGCCGCGCTGGGTTATCTCTATGGGCTCGTGCGCGAATGGCGGCGGTTACTATCATTATTCTTATTCGGTAGTGCGTGGTTGTGATCGGATTGTACCGGTTGATGTATATGTTCCTGGCTGCCCTCCAACGGCAGAGGCATTGTTATATGCAATTATACAATTGCAAAACAAAATTCGTAATAAATCGATTCTTCAAGCCCCGATGATTTCAACATAATGTCAATGGTTCGATGCACAGGTGGTAATGTAACATGACAAAACAAGAGGATTTGATTGCTGCGATAGCAGAAAGCTGCTTCGCATGGGTGAGAAACGTTAGCTTTGAATTCAGTGAAGTTAATGTTGAAACTGATGTTCTGTGTTTATTGCCGCTGTTATATCATCTGCGTGATCATTCGGCTTTTGAGTTTAATCAACTTATTGACCTGTGTGCTGTGGATTATTTATACTATGGTCGTTCAGATTGGGAAACCAACTCAGCCACTGAGCTTGGTTTTTCGCGCGCAGTTGCACCACGTGAATTTGGTGAGCCCTTGGGTGATCGGCCACGTTTTGCCGTGGTTTATCATCTGCAGTCAACCACCAAGAATCATCGGGTGCGCTTAAAGGTTTATTTAGAAGATGAATGTTTGATTGTTCCTTCAGTGCATGAAGTTTGGCGGGTTGCCGATTGGTATGAACGTGAGGCATATGATTTATACGGCATTTTATTTGAAGGCCACCCAGATTTGAGACGTATTTTAACTGATTACGGTTTTATAGGTCATCCGTTTAGAAAAGATTTTCCACTGAGTGGTCATGTGGAAATGCGTTATGATGCCACAACAAAAAAAGTTTTATATGTGCCAGTTGATTTGGTACCGCGTGTGCTAGGACCGAAGGTTATCCGCACAGCTGATCCTGTTGGGAGCTTGTCTTAATGGAAGTTAAAAATTACACCTTGAATTTTGGACCGCAACATCCTGCGGCGCATGGTGTGTTACGTCTGGTGTTAGAACTAGAAGGTGAAACTATTGTACGTGCAGATCCACACATTGGTTTATTGCACCGCGGCACTGAGAAGTTAGTAGAAACCAAGCCTTATTTGCAAAACATTGGTTATATGGATCGCTTGGATTATGTGTCCATGATGTGTAATGAACATGCTTATGTACGTTCGATTGAAGCCATGTTAGGTTTACAGGTGCCGTTAAGAGCCCAGTATATTCGGACTATGTTTGATGAAATTACGCGGATATTAAATCACCTGTTATGGTTAGGTGCAGTTGCGATTGATCTTGGTGCTATGACAGTTTTTTTGTATTGTTTTCGCGAGCGTGAAGATTTATGTGATTGTTATGAGGCAGCATCTGGTGCACGCATGCATGCGACATATTATCGGCCGGGAGGCGTAGCACGTGACTTGCCCGATAGCATGCCACAATATCAGGTATCAAGATGGCATAATGATCGTGAGATTGATAAAAAGAATAAAAATCGTCAGGGTAGTTTATTAGACTTTATCTGGGATTTCACGAATCGTTTTCCTGCCTGCGTGGATGATTACGAAACATTGCTCACAGATAATCGAATTTGGAAACAACGTACAGTAGATATTGGTATTGTTTCTCCAGATCAGGCTTTACAATGGGGTTTTACTGGACCAATGTTACGTGGATCGGGAATTGCATGGGATCTACGTAAAAAACAAAGTTATGCTGCTTACGATCGGGTTGAGTTTGATGTGCCTGTTGGCAAGACTGGCGATTGCTATGACCGTTATTTGGTCCGTGTAGAAGAAATGCGGCAGTCAAATCGGATTATACGTCAATGCGTTAAATGGCTGCGCGAAAACCCCGGTCCAGTGCACGCTGAGTCACATAAAGTTACTCCACCCTCACGCCTTGACATGAAACGTGACATGGAAGCAATGATTCATCATTTCAAATTATTTAGTGAAGGGTTTGCATTACCAGCTGGTGAGGTTTATCGGGCAGTAGAAGCGCCTAAAGGCGAATTTGGAATTTATTTGGTATCAGATGGGGCGAATAAACCGTATCGTTTGAAAATTCGTGCGCCAGGATTTGCGCATTTATCTAGTCTTGATTTTATGGTGCGTGGACATTTATTAGCTGATGCAGTAGCTGTTTTAGCCAGTCAAGATATTGTGTTTGGCGAAGTTGATCGATAAGAAGGTGGTGCTATATGTCTGAACATATTAAGCAGGGTTTGTCAGAAATACTTTCGGCAGCAGCTATTTGCGAACTTGATGAGTGGATTGCGAAATACCCACAAAATCAAAGACAGTCAGCGGTGATGCAGGCTTTGATGTTGCTACAACAAGCACAAGGCTTTTTGCCGGTTGAGGGTATGGATGCAGTGGCGCTGTATTTAGATATGCCTAAGATCAGCGTTTATGAAGTCGCTTCTTTTTATAGCATGTACGAACAAAGCCCAACAGGCCGGCATGTGATCAATGTATGTACTAATATATCTTGTCATTTGAATGGCAGCTCAGCTATTGTGCGTCATTTGGAAGACAAGTTAAAAATTAAGTCCGGCGAAACAACACCCGACGGGCGCTTTACACTTCGAACAGTCGAGTGTTTAGCTGCTTGCGTGAATGCTCCAATGATGCAAGTTGGTCAGCAGTATCATGAACATTTGACCTCTGCCACAGTGGATGCCATTTTAGATAATTACGTATAAGGTAAATCGCATGGTTAAGTTAGATCAAGTTTGTTATCGCACGCGTCATTTACCAGAACCCTGGACCATAGCAACCTATGAAGGCTTGGGTGGTTATCAGGTTTTGCGGCGAATTTTGGCGGAAAAAATCCCACCACAGCAGTTGATTGACGAGTTGAAACTGTCTGGTTTACGTGGCCGAGGTGGTGCAGGATTTCCTACTGGATTGAAGTGGAGCTTTATGAATCGTAATGCTCCGGTGCAAAAATATGTAGTGTGTAACTCCGATGAAGGCGAGCCTGGTACATGTAAAGATCGTGATATTTTACGTTATAATCCTCATCAATTGATTGAGGGGATGGCCATTGCAGGTTACGTTATTGGCGCAACAGTTGGTTATAATTATATTCGTGGAGAATTTTTTGAGCCTATTCAGCGTGTGGAAGTTGCTTTAAAGGAAGCGTATGCCCATGGTTTCTTAGGTAAAAACATACTTGGATCAGGTATTGATTTTGATTTATACCAACACTTTGGTGCTGGTGCATATATATGTGGAGAAGAAACTGCATTATTGAATTCTTTGGAAGGCAAAAAAGGACAGCCACGTTTTAAGCCTCCATTCCCGGCAAATTTTGGTTTATACGGGCAACCGACCACGATTAATAATACCGAGACTTTTGCCAGTGTCCCGGTGATTTTAGAGAAAGGTGGTGCGTGGTTCTTGGATTTAGGCAAACCAAATAATGGTGGGACCAAGTGTTTTAGTGTGAGTGGTCATGTGAATCGTCCGGCAAATATTGAGATTCCACTGGGCACTCCATTCAAAACCTTACTGGATTTAGCCGGAGGTATGCGGGATGGCCGAACACTAAAAGCAGTGATCCCTGGCGGCACATCGATGCCAGTATTGCCGGGCTCAGTAATTATGGGCTTGGATATGGATTATGACAGCCTGCAAAAAGCCGGTTCTGGTTTGGGATCTGGGGCAGTTATTATAATGGATGATACTACCTGTATGGTAGAAACTCTACACCGTATTTCAGAATTTTATATGGAAGAGTCATGTGGCCAATGTACTCCATGTCGTGAGGGTACTGGGTGGATGGTGCGTTTATTACATCAGATCATTAGCGGGCATGCCGAGCATAGTGATTTGGAAAAATTGGTGAATGTTGCAAATAAAATTGAAGGACGGACTATTTGTGCTTTGGGAGAAGCTGCAGCATGGCCCGTGCAGAGTTTTGTGAAGCATTTTCATCATGAATTTGAATATTATATTGAGCACAAACGTTCCATGACGCGCTCTTAGTCCGCGTTAAGAGCAAACATCCTACAGCAGTTTGATTTTTAAAGAAGGTTGAACATGGCCACTATTGAGATCGATGGAAAAACACTAGACGTAGACAATGGAAAAATGATCATCGAAGCAGCAGATGATGCTGGGATCTATATTCCTCGTTTTTGTTATCATAAAAAGTTATCGGTAGCGGCTAATTGTCGCATGTGCTTGGTTGAGGTTGAAAATAACCGTAAAACTGTGCCGGCATGCGCAACCCCGATCAGCCATGGGATGAAAGTTTTTACAAAATCACCCGCGGCGATTCAGTCACAGCAGGCTGTGATGGAGTTTTTGTTGATAAATCATCCGCTGGATTGCCCGGTTTGCGATCAAGGTGGCGAGTGTGATTTGCAAGATTTGTCGATGGGTTTTGGCAGCGACTCTGGTGATTATGGCTTAAGTAAAAGAGCCGTGGCGAATGATGATTTAGGTGCTTTAATTTCGACTGAAATGACTCGCTGTATTCAATGTACTCGTTGTGTACGTTTTGGCGATGAAGTTGCTGGAGTACCTGAGTTGGGTGGTTTAGGTCGCGGTGAAAATATGCAGATTGGCACTTATGTGCAGCATAGTATGAGTTCAGAAGTTTCAGCTAATATCATTGATTTATGTCCAGTCGGCGCCTTAACTTCCAAGCCATTTAAGTTTAAAGCGCGCTCCTGGGAAATGATGCAGCATGCAAGTGTTGCCCCACATGATTGCTTGGGTTCTAATGTTTATGTACATACACGGCGTGAAGAAGTTATGCGGGTTGTACCTAAAGAACTCGAGTCTATAAATGAAACTTGGTTATCAGATCGCGATCGTTTTAGTTATTTAGGATTAAATAGTCCACATCGAGCCCATGCACCGATGATCAAACGTAATGGTGAGTGGGAGGTTGTTGATTGGCAAACTGCATTATCATTTGCTGTCACGGGTATGCAGAGAGTGTTAACTGAGCATGGAGCGGATCAGTGGGCGGCATTAGCCTCACCATCATCTACTTTGGAAGAATGCTACTTGCTACAGCAACTCATGCGCACGTTAGGGGTAAATAATTTAGATCATCGTTTGCATCAAACTGATTTTAGCGATGACTGTAATTTACAGTTGACGAGCACTTTACCTTACGCAGAGTTATCAGAACAAGCCACAATCTTCTTGGTTGGATGTAATGTTGCACGAGAAGTTCCACTGGCTGTAGTTAGGATCAGAAAGGCATTTAAAAACGGTGGAAATATCTATGCTATAAATGCTGTTGATTATGATTTCCCGTTTGCCATTTGCGATAGCTTTATAGTTTCTCCTGATGAATGGCCACGTCAATTGGCGATGATTTTAAGTGCCTTAGTGCCGGATAATCAAGAACTGCCGGAGTCTGTTTTAGCGTTGTTAGTTGGTCTGACTCCAGACGAAAAGACCTGCCGCGTTGCTCAAGCTTTACGCACTCCAAGTGCCGTGTTAGTTACTGGCGAGCTGTGTGATAATCATCCTTATGCAGCCACGTTACGCACATTGATTGCTTTGATTGCGGAGTATAGTGGGGCTAAAGTCCTGCGGTTTACTACAGGCGCTAACACTGCTGGGGCTTCTTTGGCCGGCATGCTGCCAAATTTCTCTACGGCAGGCATTGCTGCTGAATCACCTGGTTTGAATGTGCAGGCTGCTTTGGCGGCAAAACTAAAGGGTTATCTATTGATGGGTGCTGAGCCGATCGATATTGCAAATTCAGCAGCGGCGAGCCAGGCCTTGTTAGGTGCGGAATTTGTAGTTGCGTTATCTGCATTTCAGAATACTACAATTAAAGCTTATGCTAATGTGATTTTACCCATAGCTCCTTATGCAGAAACATCTGGTACATACATTAATTTAGACGGCACTTGGCAAACAGTTAAAGGTGCACTGGCTTGCCAGGCACAGTCACGTCCTGCCTGGAAGGTTTTACGTGTCTTGGCTAATAAATTAATTTGCGGTGGTTTTGAATATAATTCAACTGCCGAGGTATTAGATGATATCAAGCAGCAGATGGGTCGTGTACATACAAATATACCCGAGCGTTATTTCCCCGAATCTCTGCCATTTTTACCGCAACGCTTAGTGCGTGTTGGTGAGTGGCCTTTGTATCGGTGTGATGCTATTGTTCGTCATGCAGCAGCGTTACAAGACGCTGCATCTGCAGATTATGCAAAAGCATGTATCAATCCTATCACTGCAGATATTTTTAAGTTAGGTGATACTGTTACTGTATCTCAAGGAGATATTGAGATAACATTGCCACTGAAGCATGATATGCGCATCGCGCAGGACGTTGTTTGGGTGCAGAATGCCTTTATCGAGACTATGGATTTAGGGCATGCATTTGCAACGATTAGTATTAAATCTTGTTCTTTAAATGGGTTATAACATGTTACAAGATATTGGACTTTTGTTATGGATCGTGATTAAAATCCTGGTAATTGTATTACCATTACTCGTGTGCGTTGCATATCTTACATACGCAGAACGTAAAGTTATTGGTTATATGCAGGTAAGGATTGGGCCAAATCGTGTGGGTTTTCGTGGCTTACTACAGCCATTTGCGGACTTGCTAAAGCTGATTACCAAAGAGATCATTGTACCAACCAAGTCCAATGCATATTTATTTGTAATTGCCCCGTTGTTTGCGTTAACTCCGGCGCTAGTTGGTTGGGCTGTGATTCCATTTGGTGAGGGAATCGTTTTATCTAATATTAATGCTGGTGTCTTATATATTTTTGCAATGAGCTCATTGAGTGTTTACGGATTATTAATTGCTGGTTGGGCGTCTAATTCTAAATATGCAATGTTAGGCGCCATGCGTAGTGCGGCACAAACCGTCTCGTATGAAATTGCCATGGGCTTTGCATTTGTTGGTGTGCTGATTGCAGCCGGCAGTATGAATTTAACTGATATTGTATTGTCCCAACGTGGTGGATTGATGCATTGGTGGTTTTTACCTTTACTACCTTTATTTATGGTGTTTTGGATTGCAGCGCTGGCAGAAACAAACCGGGCACCATTTGACTTGGCTGAGGGCGAGTCAGAAATTGTTGCGGGCTTTCATGTGGAATACTCCGGAATAGGTTTTGCTTTATTTTTCCTGTCAGAGTACGCCAGTATGATCTTAATCTCCATGGTCATGGCGATCTTGTTTTTAGGCGGATGGCTGTCGCCATTTGAAGGTATGCCGGGGCTAGAGCAGATATTCTTCTTTATTCCTGGTGGTGTTTGGCTGGCACTCAAAGTAGCATTGTTTTTGTTTGTTTACTTATGGGTTCGTGCTACATTTCCTCGTTATCGTTACGATCAACTCATGCGTTTGGGTTGGAAAGTATTGATACCAGTAACGATAGTTTGGGTAATGGTGACTGCGGTGATGGTATTGACGCATTTAAAACCATGGTTTTAAATTCATGTTTTATTTCTTAGGACTGATTTGATGGCGAACTCAATTAAAAAGATCTATCGCTACGCTAAGCATTACCTGGTTAGTTTTATGTTGTTAGACTTACTACAAGGACTAGCCGTAACTGGTCGTGCTTTTTTTAAGACAAAGATTACAGTACAGTTTCCCGAGGAAATGACGCCAATTTCTCCGCGCTTTCGTGGGATGCTAGCTTTACGGCGTTATCCTAATGGTGAAGAGCGGTGTATAGCCTGTAAGTTATGTGAGGTTGTTTGTCCAGCCTTGGCAATTACGATTGACTCTGAAATGCGTGCCGACGGTACTCGACGCACTACCCGCTATGATATTGATGTATTTAAATGTATCAATTGTGGTTTGTGTGAAGAAGCTTGTCCGGTCGACTCCATTGTGACGACACCGATCCAGCATTATCATATCAGTGAGCGTGGGCAAAACATTATGACCAAAGAGAAGTTATTGGCTGTTGGTGATTTAATGGAAGAGCGTTTGGCCGCGG
>CANNIJ010000007.1 GCA_947505025.1 Legionellaceae bacterium
CGCACCGATTGCTATGGATGAAGGTTTGCGTTTTGCTATCCGTGAAGGTGGTCGAACCGTGGGCGCTGGTGTTGTTGCTAAAATTATTGAGTAATTATCATGAGTAATAATCAAAATATAATCATTCGCTTAAAGTCTTTTGATCATCGTATGATCGATAACTCAACGAGTGTAATTGTGGAAACTGCAAAGCGTACCGGGGCACAAGTGCGTGGCCCGATACCTTTGCCGGTAAGAAAAGAAAAGTTTTCCGTGCTTGTATCCCCGCATGTGAATAAAGATGCTCAGGATCAGTACGAAATACGCACACATAAGAGATTGGTTGTCATTGTTAATCCAACAGAGAAAACAGTGGATGCACTGATGAAGTTGGATTTAGCAGCGGGCGTGGATGTTCAAATCAGCTTGAATGATAATTGATTTTAAATCAAGAAAGTGAATGAGGTGTTACAATGGCAATCGGTTTATTAGGCCGCAAACTTGGCATGACCAGGGTGTTTACTGAAGCGGGAGTTTCTATTCCTGTATCAGTGGTTGAGGTTCGTGCGAATCGTGTTTCACAAGTAAAGAGCCACGAGCGTGATGGGTATAGTGCAGTCCAGTTAACAGGCGGATTTAAAAAAGCAAGCCGCGTTAATAAACCGATGGCAGGTCATTTTGCTCATGCAGATGTTGAGGCTGGTGATATGGTCGGTGAATTCAGACTAGAGCAATCTTCTGATTATGCCTTGGGCCAGTTGCTCACGGTAGCTGATGTATTTTCTGTCGGTCAGTTTGTCGACGTATCTTCAGTTTCCAAGGGTAAAGGCTTTGCCGGTACGGTTAAGCGCCATAATTTCCGTACACAAGATGCTACTCATGGTAACTCTCGTTCGCATCGAGTTCCTGGTTCCATTGGTCAAAATCAGACGCCTGGTCGTGTATTTAAAGGCAAGAAGATGGCTGGCCATATGGGGAATGAACGCTGCACGACTCAAACTCTAGAATTAGTCCGAGTGGATGCTGAACGCCATTTGATTCTAATCAAAGGTGCCATTCCTGGTGCTCCAGGGGCAAGGGTTGAGATAAAGCCAGCCGTTAAAAAGCAAGATAGAGGCCAATGATGCAACTTACCACAAAAGATACAAACGCAGAAATAACCGTTAGCCCTGTTGTGTTTGATTACAATTATAACGAAGGCTTGATTCATCAGGCTGTTGTAACCTACATGAATAATGCACGCAGCGGTAATAGCGCACAAAAAACACGTTCTGAAGTTCGTGGCGGAGGCAAGAAGCCATGGAATCAAAAAGGTACAGGCCGTGCGCGTGCAGGTACAATCCGTAGCCCATTATGGCGTAGTGGTGGCGTGACATTTGCCTCAAAAAAACGAGATTATTCACAAAAGTTAAATAAAAAAATGTACAAACGCGCGATGCGTAGTATAATCTCCGAACTTCATCGTACTGGCAATTTGATCGTAGTCAGCGATTTTCAATGCTCATCGTTGAAAACAAAAGACTTTATCGTCAAGATGAATGCATTAGACATCAAAAATGCTTTGATTGTTATGAACGAAGTTGGTGAGTTTGAGTATTTAGCTTCACGCAACCTAATCAATTATGATCTTTCTGATGTTGCATGCTTGGATCCGATTAGATTATTGCGTTATGAATGCGTTGTAATCACGGAAGAAGCCATCAAAAAAATAGAGGAGAATTTACAATGAATCCTGAACGTCTGTTGATGGTATTGAAATCACCGCATGCATCAGAAAAATCAACTGTGATGGCGGAGAAATTCAAACAATTTACATTTAAAGTGTTAGTTACGGCGACCAAGCCTGAGATTAAACAAGCTGTTGAGCAGCTATTTAATGTCAAGGTTCGATGTGTATCTACTCTTAATGTAAAAGGCAAGGTCAAACGATTCAAGCAGTTAACTGGAAAGCGTAGTGATTGGAAAAAGGCATTTGTGTCTCTTTACCCTGATCATGACATTGACTTCACAGTGACCGAATAAGGCGATTAAGATGGCATTATTAAAATCAAAACCAACTTCACCGGGGAAACGTGGTGAAATCCGAGTGGTTCACGCTAACTTGCATAAAGGCAAGCCGTTGTCCAGTTTGACAGAAAAGCTGAATAAAACTGGCGGTAGAAATAACCAAGGCAGGATCACTGTTCGCCATATTGGCGGCGGTACAAGATCACAATATAGGTTAATCGACTTTAAGCGCATCAAAGATGATATTTCTGCGCGTGTAGAACGTATTGAATATGATCCTAATCGCACAGCATTGATTGCCCTTGTAGTCTATAGAGACGGAGAGAAACGTTATATCATTGCTCCGCATGGTTTGACGCAAGGGGATATGATTCAAAGCGGCAGTGAATCACCAATTAGCTCAGGTAATTGTTTGCCATTGAAAAATATCCCCCTGGGAACGACCATTCACTGCGTAGAACTGAAGCCTGGCAAAGGCGCTCAGTTGCTGCGCGGTGCCGGTACCAGTGGTCAGGTTGTTGCTAAAGAAGGCGAATATGCCACTCTTAAGTTGCGATCAGGAGAAATGCGTAAAGTTTTGCTGGCCTGTCGTGCCGTTGTTGGCGAAGTCAGTAACAGCGAACACAACTTACGCTCGCTTGGAAAAGCGGGTGCTAAGCGGTGGCGTGGTGTTCGTCCAACGGTACGTGGTGTTGCGATGAACCCAGTAGATCATCCTCATGGAGGTGGTGAAGGACGCACGTCCGGCGGTCGTCACCCAGTATCTCCTTGGGGTATGCCAACAAAAGGCTATAAGACAAGAAGTAACAAGCGTACTGATCGTTTTATTGTTAGAGGACGTAATAAAAAATAATTAAGAGGGTATCAGCGTGACTCGTTCTATAAGAAAAGGTCCTTTTGTCGATGATCACTTGCAAAAGAAAGTGATTGAGTCGATTGCGTCAAAGTCTAAAAAACCAATTAAAACTTGGTCTAGACGGTCGACGATTTTACCTGAAATGATCGGCTTAACTATTGCCGTTCACAATGGTAGAGAACATGTTCCCGTGTACATCACTGAAGAAAGTGTGGGTCACAAGTTGGGTGAACTCGTTATGACACGTACCTTTAAAGGCCATTCTGGAGACAGAAAAGCCAAAGGCAAGTAAGAGGCGATGATGGAAGTAACAGCAAAATTGAAAAAAGCACCTTTGTCTGCACAAAAAGGCAGACTGGTTGCAGATTTGATTCGTTCGATGAATGTTTCTCGTGCGCTCGATGTGCTAAAGTTCACCCCTAAAAAAGGTGCGCAAATGATGTATAAGCTTTTGGCGTCAGCGATTGCAAACGCAGAGCATAATCATGGTATAGATGTTGATGCGCTTCGTGTTTCAATGGTTTTTGTTGATGAATCAACCACGCTCAAGCGTATTAGTCCTAGAGCGAAGGGGCGCGCAAATCGTATTTGCAAGCGCACATGCCATATTACGATTAAAGTGTCTGACGAGGAATAACCATGGGACAGAAAGTAAATCCAATAGGTATACGACTTGGCATTAATAAAGATTGGAATTCCAAATGGTATGCCTCTAAAAATTATGCTCAGCTGTTGAATCAAGACATTAATTTAAGAAAAGATCTTAAAAAGAAATTAATGGCTGCCGCAGTAAGTAGAATTCTGATTGAACGCCCAGCAAATAATGCTGTGGTTACAATTTACTCAGCCAGGCCTGGTGTGTTAATTGGCAAAAAAGGCGGCGGGATTGAAGGTTTACGTAAAGAAATAGCTGCAAAACTTGGCGTTCCAGTTCATCTGAACATTGAAGAGATTAGAAAGCCTGATTTGGATGCTACTTTGGTTGCAGAATCAATTGCGCAGCAGTTAGAGCAGCGCGTAATGTTTCGTCGCGCTATGAAGCGTGCCGTAACATCTGCCCTTAAAGGTGGAGCCAAAGGGATTAAGATTTGCGTTAGTGGACGTTTGGGTGGGGCTGAAATTGCTAGAAGCGAATGGTATCGCGAAGGCCGGGTTCCTTTACATACGTTTAAAGCAGAGATTGATTACGGAACTGCTGAGTCCAAAACAACTTACGGCATTATTGGTGTGAAAGTTTGGATATTTAAAGGCGAAACTACAGCGCAGAAAAATCGCAGCGCGGATAGTAACAAGGGGTTGCCTCATAAATAGATCTGTTTATGTTTTCATGGCGAATGCAACTTATGAAAACATTAATGGATTTTAAAATGGGTGATTTATTTTCAAGACAACCCTCCAGTGAGGATTAGCGAGAATGTTACAGCCAAAACGAACAAAATATCGTAAGCAAATGAAAGGCCGAAACCGTGGGCTTGCCCAGCGTGGATCGTCTGTCAGCTTTGGCGAGTTTGGATTAAAAGCTTTGGAACGCGGGCGATTGACTGCGCGCCAAATTGAAGCTGCACGACGTGCAATGACGCGGCATATTAAACGTGGTGGCAAAATTTGGATTCGTGTTTTCCCAGACAAGCCAATTACGCAGAAGCCACTTGAAGTACGGCAAGGTAAAGGTAAAGGAAACGTTGAATATTGGGTTGCACAAATTCAGCCAGGAAAAATTCTTTTTGAAATGGATGGTGTGACACGTGAGTTAGCCATTGAAGCCTTTGATTTGGCTAAAGCTAAACTCCCTTTCAAGGTTATGTTTGAAGAGCGGAAGGTAATGTAATGAATGATGCCAAGAAATTAAATGATTTGACATTTTCAGCGCTAGAAGGTGAATTGTTAAGTTTGCGCAGCGAGCAGTTTAAGTTGCGTATGAAGCAGGCAAGTGGCGCGTTAGATAAAACACACCATGTTAGAGTGGTGCGCAGATCTATTGCCAGAGTTAAAACTATGATGACGGAAAAGGCGGGTGAACATCATGTCAGTGAATGAATCGAATGCTAGAACAATGGTCGGGAAAGTCATTAGTGACAAAATGCAAAAAACAATTGTTGTTGACATTGAACGCACAGTGAAACATCCCAAGTACGGTAAGATCATTAAACGACGTACTCGATTAAAAGCTCATGATGAAAATCAAGTTTGTAAAATTGGGAATGTTGTTAAGATTCGTGAGTCAAGGCCTTTGTCAAAACAAAAAAGCTGGGTGCTTGTTGAAGTGATTTCCTAAATACATTTCAAAATTACTTTTAAATGCTTTAGAGGCCTGATATAATCAGCAGCCTTTTTCTGGTCTTATTCAGAACGAGCAGAACAGGGGAACGGTATGATACAAATGCAAACTGTGCTCGAAGTTGCAGACAACAGCGGCGCGCGTAAAGTGATGTGCATCAAGGTTCTTGGTGGGTCTCATCGTCGATATGCACGTGTTGGTGATGTGATCAAAGTTAGTATTAAAGACGCACTGCCACGTAGTAAGGTGAAAAAAGGTTCAGTGATGAATGCTGTAGTAGTTAGAACAGCACAAGGGGTTCGTCGTGATGATGGGTCGTTGATCCGTTTTGATGATAATGCGGCGGTTCTTTTAAATAATCAGCATGAGCCGATTGGTACCCGTATTTTCGGACCAGTGACGCGTGAGTTAAGAGAGCGGTTTATGAAGATTATCTCTCTTGCGGCTGAAGTATTGTGAGTGAGATGAGCTATGAAGCGAATTAGAAAAGGCGATCAGGTAATAGTGATTTGCGGCAAAAGTAAAGGCAAGACTGGCAACGTGTTGTTGGTTAAGCAGGGTCGGGTTGTGGTTCAGGGTGCAAATTTTATTAAAAAGCACGTAAAACCTAATCCACAGATCAACCAGCAAGGTGGCATCATTGAAAAAGAAGCGCCACTTGACATCTCAAATGTTGCGTTGTATAACCCAGTAACGCAAAAAGCGGATCGTGTTGGCTTTCGATTCATTGAGAAAGAGGGTGTAACACACAAGGTTCGATATTTTAAGTCGACTAACGAAGGCGTTGACCTTGTTTAAGTGGGTGATGACATGGCAAGACTGAAAGAGTTTTATAAAGATGAAGTGGTTGCTCAAATGATGGCTAAGTTTGGCTATAAGAGCATCATGCAGGTCCCCAAGATTCAAAAGATTACTTTAAATATGGGTGTTGGTGAGGCAGTTGCAGACAAGAAAGTAATGAACTTTGCATTGGACGATCTTTTGCGAATAACAGGGCAAAAACCGGTTGTGACATTGGCTAAAAAGTCATTAGCAGGCTTTAAGATTCGTGATGGTTGGCCGATTGGCTGTAAGGTTACACTGCGCAACACACGTATGTATGAGTTTTTAGATCGTTTAATTACAATTACTTTGCCTCGTGTTCGAGATTTTCGAGGTTTAAATCCGAAGTCTTTTGATGGTACCGGCAATTACAGCATGGGGATTCAAGAGCAAATTGTTTTTCCTGAAATTGATTTTGATAAAATTGATGTGATTCGTGGATTAGATATATGTATTACCACGTCAGCGAAAACAAATGAGGAAGCAAAGGCGTTACTAGAGTCATTTAACCTTCCATTGAAAGATCGAGCTAAAAAACAAGAAGGGTAGCATTGTGGCAAAAAAATCGATGATTGAACGAGAAGCTAAAAAAGAATTTCTTGTAAATAAACATAGAAAACAGCGGGTTGATCTCAAGAAGAAGTTAAAGGCTGCTACAGACTTTGATGTGATTATGGGTATTCAGAGTGAGATTCGTGCGTTGCCTTTGAACTCAAATCCAGTACGACACAGCACTCGTTGCTGTCAGTGTGGACGAGCGCATGCTGTGTATCGTAAATTTGGACTTTGTAGAATTTGTTTGCGTCAGCAGTTGATGACGGGCAATGTGACTGGCGGACGCAAGTCAAGCTGGTAGATCTTGATTGATTTGCCGCATTTTAGGGTTGTAGATACCAGAGGCATGAATATCTATTTTAACCCAGGATAAGTTGGCTGTGTCTTGACAAGAACATGCGTGATAGGTTAACGTCATGCCCTTTGTGGTTGTGATGTGGCGATAATGCTTTAATTTTTTAAATTTATTTCGGAGAACGACGGTGAGTATGCAAGATCCGATTGCTGACATGTTGACCAGAATTAGAAATGGTCAAATGGCTAAACACAAGCAAGTCAAACTGATTTCATCTCAGTTAAAAGAGCATGTTGCTCGTGTGTTGAAAGAAGAAGGCTACATCACGGACTTCTCTGTTGAGTCGCTGGATAATAATTTGAAGAGCATGACTGTAGACTTGAAATATTTTCAAGGACGTCCTGTTATTGATAGGATTAAAAGAATTAGTCGGCCAGGATTGCGCGTGTACAAGGCGATGAAAGAATTATCTACAGTGCCTGGTTTCGGAATTGCTATTTTGTCCACATCACAAGGTGTGATGACGCATGTTTCAGCCAAAGCCAAAGGCGTTGGTGGTGAAGTCATTTGTGAAGTGGCTTAATAAGAACGAGGATTGATATGTCTAGAGTAGCTAAATCGCCCGTTTTGTTGCCAAAAAACGTGGAAGCAGTCTTGTTCGAACAGTGTATTACGATAAAAGGTCCTATGGGCGCATTAACACGTAATTACCCGTCTTTAGTTCGAGTTCAATCATTAAATGAGCCTGAGCCAAGGTTAACTTTTGAGCCATCAGGGAACGATCCTAGTGCTTGGGCTCAAGCTGGAACTCTACGGGCTCTAGTGAACAACATGGTCAAGGGCGTTACAGTTGGGTTTCAAGTGACACTGGAGTTGGTTGGTGTTGGTTATCGTGCACAAGCTAAAGGCACTTTGTTGACGTTGTCCTTAGGGTTTTCGCATACAATTGATTATGCGTTGCCAGACGGCATATCAGCAGAAACACCAAACAATACCACAATTATTTTGAAGGGCATTGACCATCAGAAAGTGACTCAGGCAGCCGCTCATATACGTCAGTACAGGGTTCCAGAGCCTTACAAGGGAAAGGGTGTTCGTTATTTGGGCGAAACCATTGTTCTTAAAGAAGCTAAAAAGAAATAGGGTGTAAATCATGAGTAATTGTTTAGCGCGTAAGCGACGTGCCGCGAAAACGCGTGCCATCATACGTAAATCAAGACGACCAAGATTGGTCGTGTATCGCAGTGGCGCGCATATTTATTCGCAAATCATTGTGTGTGAAGCTGGTGGGGATTTAGTTCTTGCCTCAGCGTCTACTTTAGATAAAGAGTTGAAGGCTACGTTAACTGGGAATAAGTCAGAGCAGGCCGGTCAGGTCGGACAGCTTATTGCCAAGAGAGCTCAAGAGAAGAACATCTTGGACGTTGCGTTTGATCGTTCTGGTTATAAATACCATGGTCGAGTAAAAGCCCTGGCTGAGGGTGCTCGTGCCGGCGGCTTAAATTTTTAGGGAACAGTGATGGCATTTGAAGATATGAAGACCGATGGTTACCAGGAGAAATTGGTTTCTGTTAATCGCACGGCAAAAGTAGTAAAAGGCGGGCGTGTTTTTGGTTTTGCTGTTCTAGTAGTGGTTGGGGACGGCAAGGGTCGAGTAGGTTTTGGTCGCGGTAAAGCGCGAGAAGTGCCAGTGGCAATTCAAAAAGCTATGGAGCAAGCACGCAAGAATATGGTTTATATTTCTCTTGCCGGGCGCACGATTCATCACTCAATTATGTGGAATTATGGTGCATCCAAGGTCTTCATGAAGCCGGCTAGCGAAGGTACCGGAATAATTGCTGGTGGCGCCATGCGTGCTGTTCTTGAGGTATTAGGCGTTCAGAACATATCTGCAAAGAGCATTGGTTCTACTAACCCAAGCAATATTGTTCGAGCAACTATCGGTGCATTAACACATATAGGCACACCAGATTATGTGGCAGCGAAACGTGGGAAAACAGTTTCTGAGATAATGGCGGAACACGTATGAACAAGAAAATAAAAATCACTTTGGTGAAAAGCCTAATTGGGCGGCTACCAAAACACATTCAGATTTCCAAACAGTTAGGCTTGAGGAAGATCAATGCTTCAGTCCTACATGACGATATCCCTGCAATACGCGGATTAGTGAATCAAATACATTATTTGCTGACCGTTGAGGAGACTGTATAATGAATTTAAATGAATTGTCACCAGATGCAGGTTCAAGACCACCACGCAAAAGACTGGGACGTGGTATTGGCTCTGGTTTAGGTAAAACTAGTGGTAAAGGACATAAAGGCCAAAAAGCACGAGCCGGCGGATTTCATAAAATCAACTTTGAGGGCGGTCAAATGCCTATACAAAGAAGATTGCCTAAAATGGGTTTTAAATCACGTGTAGCTAAAACTGTAGATGAAGTTAATTTGAATGAAATTGCTAGTTTAAATACAGATCAAATTGACATCGATGTGCTACGTAGTGCCGGTTTAATCAGCAGTGCAATTCGTGATGTGAAAATTATTTTATCGGGCGAACTCAGCACGGCAGTACACATCAAAGGATTACGTGTGACTAAAGGCGCACGTAGCGTTATTGAAGAACTTGGCGGATCGATCACAGCGTGAACATGGCATCCAGAAAGAAAACAACAGGTCAAGCACCTAAAGGAATGGCTGAACTGACATCGAGATTGATTTTTGTTGCTCTGTGTATTTTAGTCTATAGACTAGGCGCGCATATTCCGGTGCCTGGACTAGATCCTCAGCGATTGGCCAACTTCTTTAACGAGCAACAGAATACTATTTTTGGCTTGTTTAATATGTTTTCTGGCGGAGCACTTTCACGTGTTACAGTGTTTGCTATAGGTATTATGCCTTATATTTCTGCTTCAATCATGATTCAGCTATTTTCGGTGGTTCTGCCATCTCTAGAGCAAATAAAGAAAGAAGGTGAGTCCGGACGAAGAAAACTAAGTCAGTACACACGTTACTTGACCTTGTTGTTGTCTGTGCTTCAGTCTTTAGGAATGGCTCGATGGTTAGCTGGTCAACATATAGCACTACATCCTGACTTTGTTTTTTATTTTACAGCCGTGGTAACGCTGGTCACAGGAACAATGTTTATTATGTGGCTGGGTGAACAAATGACAGAAAAAGGCATTGGTAACGGGATTTCTCTAATCATCTTCTCTGGTATTGTTTCAAGCATGCCAAATGCAATGGCTTCAGTATTTCAACAGGTAAAAGAAGGGCAAATGCAAGCTCTAACAATGGTAGTTATTGCGGCTATTGTAATGCTAGTTACAGGTTTTGTAGTGTTTATTGAAAGAGGACAGCGACGCATTCGAGTTAATTACCCTCAGCGTACGCAAGGACGCCAGGTTTATGCCGCTCAAACAAGTCACTTGCCTTTAAAAATAAATATGGCGGGGGTGATACCACCTATATTTGCAAGCAGCATTATCCTATTACCAGCAACTTTAGCTCAGTTTTTTGCCAGAGGAAAAGGCATGGATTGGCTGGCTGACATTGGTCTAGCGTTGTCTCCTGGACAACCATTGTATTTGATGGTTTATGCCCTAGCTATTCTGTTCTTCGCCTTCTTTTATACTGCCTTAGTCTTTAATCCTAAAGATACGGCTGATAATTTGAAGAAATCTGGTGCATATATTCCAGGGATCCGTCCCGGAGAGCAGACATCAAGATATGTTGACGGTGTGATGACTCGTTTAACATTAGTCGGTTCTTTATACTTGGTATTGGTTTGTTTGTTGCCGCAGATTTTAATGTATACATGGCATGTTCCTTTCTATTTTGGCGGCACTTCATTGTTGATCATTGTGGTGGTCATTATGGATTTTGTTGCTCAAATACAGGCTCATTTAATGACTCAACAGTATGATTCATTAATGAAAAAATCTAATTTCAAAGGTGTTAAATTGCCTGGGCTGTTATGATTGTATGCATATCATTGGTAACGCATGGCCGTTGTCATATTATTTTTCGGAGTGAGTCATGAAAGTTAGAGCATCAGTAAAGCGTATTTGTAGGAATTGTAAAATCATCAAGCGTCATGGGGCGATCCGCGTAATCTGTAAAGATGCTCGGCATAAACAGCGACAAGGTTAGGATTATCTGCACAATCTATGATTCTTCTAAGGTCATATATAGTAAGAAGATTGGATCGTATAGATGATCTTGTGGCATGACTTGATTTAATGGGTTGAAACCAGTATCATTCTTTTCCTTTCTGGAAGAGCAAGATAACGTTCGGAGAAATTAATGGCTCGTATTGCAGGTGTAAACATTGCGGATCACAAACATGTTGTGATAGCGCTAACCTCTATCTACGGTATAGGAAGAACAAAATCGATTCAATTGTGTAAGAAAACAGAGATTAATCCAGCAATGAAGGTTTCTCAGTTGACAGAAGCACAATTAGAGATGTTAAGAACAGAGATCGCCAAAATGACCGTTGAGGGTGATTTGCGACGTGTTGTAAGCATGAACATCAAGCGTTTGATGGATCTTGGTTGTTATCGCGGGTTACGTCATCGTCGTGGCTTGCCATTACGTGGACAGCGTACGAAAACAAACGCCCGTACAAGAAAAGGTCGACGTAAGACAAACAGTCACTAACGTTAGCGATTCCATCGAGGGTGACTCTGGCCTTCATTTTTATCTAGGATTATAGACATGGTCAACAAGGTAAAGCAGCAAAAAGTACGTAAAAAAATAAAACGCGTCGTTTCTGACGGAATTGTGCATGTACATGCATCGTTTAACAATACCATTGTTACCTTTACTGATCGTCAAGGAAATGCCTTATGTTGGGCTACTTCAGGCGGATCTGGTTTTAGAGGTTCGCGTAAAAGTACTCCTTATGCTGCACAAATTGCAACAGAACGTGCTGCATTGGTTGCTAAAGAGTATGGGATGAAATCGGTGGCTGTATTTGTTCATGGCCCAGGCCCTGGACGTGAATCGACCATTCGTGAATTAATTTCTCAAGGGTTCAAGATCGTTGAGATCACAGATGTTACTGGAATTCCTCATAATGGCTGTAAACCGCCTAAAAAACGTCGTGTATAAGGGTTGGGAGTAAACAATGGCGAGATATCTTGGTCCAAAATGTAAATTGTCACGTAGAGAAGGCACTGATCTGTTGTTGAAAAGTGGCGTGCGTGACCATAAGTCAAAGTGCAAGTCTGAAAAACAACCTGGCCAGCATGGTGACAAACGCGCGCGTTTGAGTGGTTATGGTATTCAGTTGCGCGAAAAACAAAAAATCAGACGTCTGTATGGTGTATTGGAAAAACAGTTTCGATCATATTACAAAATGGCGGCCAGTCAAAAAGGCGCTACAGGTGAAAATCTGATGACATTATTGGAATGTCGCTTGGATAATGTGGTTTATCGTATGGGCTTTGCAAGTACGCGTGCAGAAGCACGACAATTAGTTGCACACAAAGCAATCGTCGTGAATGAAGGTGTAGTTAATATTCCTTCTTATTTGGTGCATGTTGGTGATGTGATTGCAGTCCGTCAGCGAGCAAGGGCACAAGGGCGTATTCAAGCCGCAGTTACACTATCAGAACAGCGCGGTTCTTGTGATTGGTTAACGGTTGATTCTGCTAGTTTCACTGGCACTTTCTCCAATAAACCAGCCTTGAGTGAGTTATCCTCTGAGTTTAACGTTCACTTGGTAGTTGAACTTTACTCTAAGTAAACACTGGAGATATGGTTGCATGTATACTGATATTAACGAAATGTTGACACCTAAAGTGCTGAAGGTTCAGTCTGATACAATTTATCATTCAAGAATTATTCTGGAACCTTTGGAGACCGGCTATGGTTACACGCTAGGACCTGCTTTGCGACGTATTTTGATGAGTTCCATGCCTGGCTGTGCAATCACTGAAGCAAGTATCGCTGGTGTATTGCACGAGTATAGCTCTATTGAAGGCGTTCAAGAAGATGTTGTGAATATTCTCTTGAATGTTAAGCAAGTATCGCTGCGCATGACAGTTGGTAACACCGCTGAACTGACAATTAACAAAACCGGTCCGGGTGTAGTTACGGCTGCCGACATTCAAGTGACACATGGTGTTGAAGTGTTGAATCCTGATTTTGTGATTGCACATTTGAATCAACATGGTAAACTTAACATGACTTTGAAGGCGCAAAAAGGAATTGGATACCACACTTCTGAAGTGCAGCCTTATTTGTCAGAGGGCAGTCTTCCGCAAAAATCTATTGGCAAGTTGAAAATTGACAATTCATTTTCACCAGTTAAAAAAGTATCTTATTCAGTTGATAAAGCACGTGTTGAGAATCGTACTGATCTTGATAAATTAACAATTGAATTAGAAACAAATGGATCTATTGAGCCAGAAGAAGCAATAAGAATTGCCGCAAGCATTCTTCAGCGCCAGTTACATGCTTTTGTTGATATGAAATTTGAAGAGTCATGTCTAGATCAAAAGATTAGAAACAACTTTGATCCATTGTTGTTAAGACCCGTGGACGATTTAGAATTGACAGTGCGTTCTGCTAATTGCTTAAAGGCAGAAAACATTTGTTTTATTGGCGATTTGGTCCAGCAATCTGAAAGTGAATTATTAAAAACGCCAAATTTAGGTAAAAAATCTCTGACTGAAATCAAAGATGTTCTAGCATCACGGGCTTTGTCGCTAGGCATGAAGGTTGAGAATTGGCCACCTGAAAACTTGGGCGAGTAATCTTTAGGAGTTTTACATGCGTCATAGAAACACCGGCCGTCGTTTTGGTCGAACAAGCAGTCATCGTAAGGCCATGTTTTCAAACATGTGTACTTCTTTAATACAGCACGAGCTGATCAAAACGACGTTGCCTAAAGCAAAAGAACTACGTCGATATATCGAGCCCTTGATTACCGTGAGCAAAATAGATTCAGTTGCTTCTCGACGTCATGTGTTTGATCGGTTACGTTCAAAAAGTGCAGTAGGTAAGTTATTTAATACTTTGGGCCCTCGTTATGTTGAGCGACCAGGCGGATATGTGCGTGTATTAAAGTGTGGCTTTAGAGCTGGTGATAACGCGCCTATGGCTATTGTAGAGTTGGTTGATCGTCCAGCAGCTATAGAGGCAGTTGAAGATTAAAATTAATTATTACATTTTGTCTGAATAAATTAAGCTGTAATAATTATTATGTCTGATTTATTCTCACGTGTATTTTACGCCCAGCAATGACTGGGCGTTTTTATAAGTATAAATATGAATCGAGAGCAATTAACATTACCGAACGGGGCGTCATCGTTATTACTCCATTCTTGCTGTGCACCATGCTCTGGTGAGGTTATGCTAGCATTACTGGCCTCTAAGATTGACTTTTCAATATTTTTTTACAATCCTAATATTCATCCTCAGCAAGAGTACTTAATTAGAAAACAGGAAAATGTATCATTTGCACAGCAGCATGGGATCCGGTTTATCGATGCTGATTATGACAAGGATAACTGGTTTGTACGCGTTAAAGGTTTAGAGCTTGAGCCTGAGAGAGGAAAACGTTGTACTGCTTGTTTTGATATGCGGTTTGAGCGTACAGCATTGTATGCGCATGAACATGGTTTTCCTGTAATATGTAGTTCATTAGGTATTTCTAGATGGAAGGACATGGATCAAATTAACTCTTCTGGTGTGCGTGCAGCCAGTCGTTACCCAAATATAGAATATTGGACGTATAATTGGCGTAAAAATGGCGGTGCAGCACGCATGTATGAAATAGCTAAGCGTGAAGGCTTTTATCAGCAAGAGTATTGCGGGTGCGTATATTCTTTACGCGATACTAATGCTTGGCGCAAGAAAAATGAGCGTGAACGGATTCAAATTGGAGTTCAGTACTATGGTACGGAACCACCGAAATGATTCCACATTGGTCGCCTAAATCATGGGAACAGCGTGAGAATAATTATGCATTTCATTATCCAGATCCAACATTATTGCCAGCTATTTTAAAAGATATATCTCAGTCTGATCCATTGGTAACTGCAGCAGAAATTGATAACTTACAGCTGGATATAGCCTTAGCTGGTCGTGGACAAGCATTTATTTTACAGGCCGGTGATTGTGCGGAAGAATTTCACTCTTTTGCTTCATTGTATGTTGATCAGCAGATAGATTTATTGTTAAAGATGCGTGCAATCATCAGTCAAGAGACAAATGTACCCGTAGTGACCATTGGTCGAATAGCCGGACAATATGCCAAGCCACGCACAGTAGCTTACGAAATCAGAGATGGATTGACCTTGCCTAGCTATCAGGGTGATTTGATTAATCAGCCGATGTTTAATCGAAGTTCTCGAGAGCCTAATCCAAATTTTTTAATGTTAGGCTATCAGCATGCAAAGTTGACGCGTAACTTGATGGATCAAAAGTTATTGGGTCATTCACCATCAGTCTATACCTCTCATGAGGCCCTACATCTGCCATATGAGCAAGCTTTAACGCATCAAATTAATGGTCGCTGGTATCTACTCTCGACTCATTTGCCTTGGATTGGAGTGCGTACTGCGTTCACAGATAGTGCGCACGTTGAGTTTTTACGTGGGGTTGAGAATCCTATTGGTTTGAAAGTCGGCCCTAATCTTTCGCCTAAAGTTTTAGTGCAATTAATTGAGCGTTTGAATCCTCATGGTATACGTGGCCGATTAGTCTTAATTACTCGAATAGGCTCAGAATTAGTGGAAGGTAACTTGCCTTTATTAATAAATGCAGTGGCGGCATGCGGGATACCGGTTACCTGGATGTGTGACCCAATGCACGGGAATACGGTAGGTGCCAGCACGGGTATTAAAACCCGGCACATGAATACCATCATGCGTGAAATGCACCAGTCTATGTCCATTCATGAACAGATGGGCAGTATATTTTCAGGAGCACATTTTGAGCTCACAGCCCAGAATGTGACCGAGTGTTTGGGCGGAGAAATTGGTGTTACTGACACAGATCTAAATAATGCATATCATACATTGGTGGATCCGCGGCTAAATAATGAACAGTCTATGGAGATTGCCCGGTATTTGAATCATTTTTTGCGCAACAAAAATTATTTATAGTGTTCTTTAAAGTTTTATTCCATGAATTCCTACACTTTATGAAAATATTTGATAGACTTAGAAGGGATACCTTATTTATTACATTCAGGAGATAGTAAATGAAACGTTTAATTATGTTAGCTTTAGCAGGTATGATTGCTGTGTTGATTTCAGCTTGCGGTGAAGACGCATCTAAGCCGGAAGCTGTAATGGAAACACCAGCTGCAATGGCACCAGCAACTGAAGCAGCACCAGTCACTGAAGCAGCGCCAGCAACTGAAGCAGCACCAGCAGCTGAAGCAGCGCCAGCAACTGAAGCAGCGCCAGCAACTGAAGCAAAATAATCTATACGCGCAGCAAGGATATTTGTTTGCTGCGCTTTTTAAGCATGATTTAGATGAATATCACACATCATATTGATGCAGTTATAACCTGGGTTGATGGTGAAGACCCAACTCATATCAATAAGCGGACTGCTAGTAGGTTTGTTCAATTATCGCAAGACATAGGCAGTAATGCTGCTGCTACTCGTTTTAATCAGCGCGATGAAATTAGTGTATGCGTCAGATCTATTCTTCAGTATGCACCATGGATCAGATATATATTTATTGTCACGGACAGCCAAATCCCATTAATTTATCATCAGCTTCAAGACACTAAGTATGCAAATAAATTAAAGATCATCGATCATAGATTGATATTTCGTGATTATCTAATGCATTTACCTACGTTTAATAGTCTAGCAATTGAAAGCATGTTATGGCGTATTCCAGGTTTATCTGAGAATTTTATTTATTTTAATGATGACTGTTTATTGTTGAGATCAGTTAATCCAGAAGATTTCTTTAAGGATGATAATATCATTATACGGGGATCTTGGAAAACTCAAGCACATAGAACTTGGTCACATTGGTTTAAAAAATCCTGGTCTTATCTTTTGAATCAACCTTGTGGCGCTCCCAGTAAACTCAACGACCACCGCCAAATTCAAGAGCGTAGTGCATCTTTATTAGGTTACCGGTTAAAGTTTTTTCATTTACCGCACATACCTTTTGCCTTAAAAAAGAGTCTGTTTAACCGTTATTTTACAGAGAATCCGCAGGTATTAGAGGATAATATTTCGTGGCCTTTTAGAACTCCAGCCCTACAAACATGGTCGCTTTCTGTGATCATACATTTAGCAATTCAAAAAAAAATTGTAGTATATGATCGTAAATTACAGGCCATTATGGTGCATGGAGAATATCATGATTCAAGAAAATTTTTGTCGAGATTAGCCCGTGCATGCAAGCAAAAACATGCAGCTTTTTTATGTATTCAAAGCTTAGATCAAGCATCGCTAAAATTGCAAAAACAGTGCTTTGCATGGTTAGATCAGCAGATTATGTCAGCTAAAGCTTTGATCCAGCGCGGATGATCATTCATACAAGGGATCAGGGTAAAGTGAGTGCCCCCGAGTTTTAGCCATTGCTCTTGGGCTCGTATGCCAATTTCTTCCACTGTCTCTAAACAATCAACAACAAATGATGGACAAGTCACCGCCAATCGTTTGACGCCTAGATCTATCAACTCGCCTAACACCATATCAGTATACGGTTTGATCCATGGTGTACGTCCTAAACGCGATTGAAATGCGCTGCCGTGTTTTGATTCAGATAAATTTAAGTTTCTGGCAACACTTCGGGTGGTTTCCAAACATTGAGCACGGTAACAATCCGGGTGAAGTTTACATGTTTCACGACCAGCACAGGGTTTACCAGCAGCTATTGGACAACCACTGGAGGCTAGATGTTGCTCAGGAACTCCATGGTAGCTAAAGAGAATATAATCGTGATCATCTAAGTATGGCTGAATAAGTTCGGATTGTGCCTGGATAAATCCAGTATTTTGATAAAAGAGTGGCACTGTAGTTATGCCGGGAATAATGTCCTGGGCGCCCAGGATTGAAAATACTTTAGCCAGAGAAGAGCCGGAGGTGGCGGATGCATATTGAGGATATAACGGGACTATAGTTAAGTGCTCACAATCACGCAACTCATCTAATGCTAGTTCTAGACCGGGGTTTCCATAACGCATACCTAAAGCAACTTGATATTTAGGTCCAAGATATTCTTGAACTTTTGATCTTAATGATTCGCTGTGAACCCTAAGTGGGCTGCCTTGTTTAGTCCATATTGACTGGTAAGCGTGCTGAGTTTTTTTTGTGCGAAAGGGTAGTATAATGCCATATAAAAGTAGATAACGTAATAGAGGATGACACTGAATCACACGTTTATCAGATAAAAATTCACGTAAATATCTAAGTATACTGGAATATTCAGTATTATCTGGGGTACCAAGATTTATCAGCAGGACACCGTGTTTCATGTTATTTAACACCACCCATCTATATAAATTAATTAATTAATGTGCCAGATCCCAGTTTTTTCCAACTCCAATAGATACCTGTAATGGGACACTGAGACTTACAGCATTTTCCATATGGAAACGGATCTTTTGAGTGGAAGTTTCTATTGCCGTATTATCAACTTCAAACACCAATTCATCATGTACCTGCATGATCATACAGGCTGTATTTTGTTCTTGCTGCCAATCATAAATATTAATCATAGCTTTTTTGATAATATCAGCGGCACTACCTTGCATGGGCCCGTTGATAGCCATACGCTCTGCGGCTTTTTGCTGCATTATATTCCGAGCATGAATCTCTGGCAAATATAATCTTCGTCCCCAAACAGTTTCCACATAACCATACTGGCGTGCATTTGCGCGTGTACGCTCCATATAATCCATTACCCCAGGATGGCGCTTAAAATAACAATCTATATAATGTTGCGCTTCATCACGTGTGGTCTGCAGTTGTTTAGCTAAACCAAAAGCAGACATCCCATACATCAAGCCAAAATTAACGGCTTTTGCACGCCGGCGTTGTTCCAGATTAACTTGTTCTACAGGCGTATTAAAAAGCTCGCTGGCAGTTGCGGCATGTACATCCAGATCATGTGCAAAAGCATGGAGTAAATGCGGATCTTGGGATAAATGCGCCATAATTCTTAATTCGATTTGTGAATAATCCGCAGCCAATAAACAGCTGTTCTTTGGAGCAATAAATGCTTGTCGAATTAAACGCCCTTGTTGACTGCGCACCGGGATGTTTTGTAGGTTAGGATCACTAGAAGATAATCGGCCAGTGGATGTAATGGCTTGATTATAAGATGTATGTACCCGATGAGTGGTTGTATTTACACGCTTAGGGAGTGCGTCCAAATACGTAGACACTAATTTGCTCAGGCTACGGTGTTCTAGAATTACGGCCGGCAAGCGATGACTCAGCGCTAGTTTTTGTAAGACAGGTTCTGCTGTGCTGGGTTGACCTTTGGGCGTTTTGGCAATTATAGGATAATTTAATTCTTGATAAAAGATAGCTTGCAGTTGCTTTGGTGAGTTTAGATTAAAGTCCCTGCCGGCTAAAAGTGCAGCCTCAGCTTCAAGTTCTAAAATTATTTTTTTTAATTGAATACTTTGCTGGCTTAATAAGTCAGTGTCTATACATACACCACGGCGTTCAAGTGCAGCCAATACCTGGATTAGTGGTAGTTCTATGTTATTCAATACACTGGTTAACGTGGGATCTAGTTTATCTAATAAAATTGGGTGCAAGTCGATAATTAAACTTATATGATCCAGCGCGGCTTCACTGGTAAGTGCTGGCGTAATTTTTTCTACAGGAACTACCGGTGTTTTACCTAAATAGATAGTCGACAAACTATTTAAGTCGTGTTTATTACTATTACTATTTAATAAATATGCTGCCAGCAGAGTATCCCATAATACTCCGTGTAAAGTGATATTGTGGTTTTGTAAAACAGTACATGCATATTTTAAATTATGCCCAATTTTTCGTACTGATATCGCTTCTAACCACGGGCGGATTATTTCTAAGTTCAGATCCATCTGATTTTCTGCAAAAGATATATAGATAGATTCTTGGGCTCTGACTGCTAAGGCAATTCCATGTATATTTGCGCACATTGGATCAACACTATCTGTATGCAATTCCAGGTAAAGATTGCTGGGCGGTTGTTTATCTTTAATCCACAAGCTTAGTTGATCTGCACTTTTAATTACAACTCTCTGATTGATATTTGCTGTAGATACCACACATGTATTTGGTCTTTTGGAGATTAACTCGTGTGTCCAAGTATTAAATTCAAAGCTGCGAGTTAGTTCAATTAATCGGTCATATTCTATGGTTTTTAGCGCAAGCTCATCCATTGATAGCGGTAGATCCACGTCTTTCTTTAATGTAACCAATTGTTTGGACAAACGTAATTGTTCGATGTTAACCCGTAATGACTCACCTATTTTACCGGCTATTTCATGTGCATTCTCAATTAGAGTATCAATATTTTTATATTTAGTTAACCACTTAACCGCTGTTTTTGGGCCGCAATTTGGAATTCCAGGGACATTATCACTGGTATCTCCAACTAATGCCAAGTAATCAATTATTTGATCTGGATGCACACCAAACTTCTCGATAACACCCGCTATATCCAGGCGCTGGTTGGTCATTGTATTAATCAAAGTCACATGTTCATTGACTAATTGGGCCATGTCTTTATCGCCAGTAGAAATTAATACTGGCCATTTATCCGCCATAGCAAGATCGGCTAACGTACCAATGACATCATCAGCTTCCACTCCCTTAACAATGATTACCGGGATCCCCATGGCCTCCAATAACTGTATTAATGGCTCAAATTGCGCGCTTAGATCTGGTGGAGTTGGTGGCCGATGAGCTTTATACTCAGGATACCAGTCATCACGAAAGGTTTTGCCTTTTGCATCAAAGATCACGACAAAATGCGTGGGCTTATGTTCTTTAATAAAGCGTTTAAGCATGTTGGCCACGCCATAGATAGCTCCAGTTGGCTGTCCACTAGAATTAGTCAATGGCGGCATGGCATGAAATGCGCGAAAAAAATAAGAAGAACCGTCAATCAAAACAAGTGGCTGTTTCATGCTGCGCCTAAGATGGTATTAATATGGACAAAGTCTTTTTGATTTGCTCTACGCTTTCAGTTAATGCCGTTAGTTTTTTACGCATCATCGGGATCCGAGTTGCAGATAGCTCTTGCTCTATAGCTTTGTCTTTTGGACGCGCAGGGCTACCAAGATAAATATTACCTTGTTTTAAATGTTTTTTGGGTGGCACGCCTGCCCGGGCACCTAAGATAACACCATCATCAATGCGCACATGATCACTAACGCCAACATTTGCTGCAAATATTACATTATTGCCACTGGTTGTACTGCCTGCAATTCCAGTAAAAGCACATAAGATATTATTTTTACCTAACTTCACGGAGTGAGCTATTTGTACAAGATTATCAATCTTAGTCCCTGCGCCGATTACAGTTGGTCCTAGAGTAGCACGATCAATTACCGTATTTGCGCCAATTTCAACGTCATCATCAATGCGTACATGGCCAAAATGTGGGATTTTAATGTGTTGTCCTTGCTCAAAGGTGTATCCAAAACCATCAGATCCAATTACAGTTGAAGCATGAATGATTACTCTGGAACCTATTTGCGCACCATCATAAATGGTAACATGTGGATGCACTGTAGTGTTATTCCCCAAAGTAACTTGATGTCCGATATGCACATGACTTTTGATCACACAATAGTCGCCAATATGACAACCCGGCAGGATGACTACAAATGGCCCAATAGACACGTTATTACCCATGATTACATCACTAGCAATAACAGCGCTGGGGTGGATCCCCGCGGTTGGAGTATGTTGTGGGAAGAAATGCTCTAACAACTTAAAAAAAGCCTTAAATGGCCGTTCTACTTGAATTACAGGTTTTGATTGGCTTTCAATATTGTAGCCCACCAAAATAGCTGCAGCACAAGATTGTTCTGCACGTTTTAAATTATCTTCACCTTCAGCAAAGACTAAAGAATTGTCAATTACGTGATCAATTGGTGACAGAGCAATAATAATACAGCTGGCATCGCCAATCACAGTACCATTAACGATTTTAGCAATGTCATGCAAAGAAAGATGCATTGGATTCCTGTAGGATGTATTCCAGTATTACGAATGCATGGAGTATAGCGAGATCTATAATAATTTGCGACAGAATGTTTTAGGGCATTATGCCCTGCGAAGTCCAGCTGCTACAGAATGCAAAATATGTGTTATATTTTATGTTTATCATCTAAAACAGGGATTGTTAACAATTCTTCGGCCGATGAATTGTCAACATGCGCTATTATACGCACACCATCTGGATGAAAAAATATCATGAGAGTGAGCTCTAGGATACTTAAACACCGCCTAAAAATAAACACTACATTAATTACCTTTATAACTATATTGATTATTTTAATAGTATTTTCAAGTCAGATAATCGGATCTACTAATCCATCGAATAGTCCAACGACACACAAGCTCCGGGTTGGCGTACTGAATACACCACCATTCTCATATTTTATTAATGGTAAGCCTTTGGGACTAGCATATGAAATATGGGAAATAGTTGCACGTGAAAATAACTTACAATGTGAATACTTGGATATTGGAACAGACATTGATGTATCAACATCAAAAATACAAAGCGGAGAAATAGATGTAGCTCTGGGTCAGGTGGTTTTATTAGCAAGCAGACAAATGGCTGGCTTATTTAGTTTGCCTTTTTATAATGGTAATTTTGTCATTTTGGCAAAAAAGACACCAGTTAATTTGATGCAACGTTTTATAGATACACTGCACGTTATTCCTATATATATATTTTTGATGATATTCATTCTATATATGTCTTACATGGTGCTGTTTTATTTTGTAGAGCATGATAACTCGACTTTAGCCAATTATGCCGCTAAGGCCAATTGATAAATCAATAAGTTAGCATTTGTTTCAGTTATTTTTAAAGATTCCGTCTTATCTTCATGATTTTTAGACGTTGAAAAATACATTTTTACCCATATTGATCTTCTTATGGTCATGATAATATCGGCTAAAGTTAGCTCACCTTTTTTGTCATACCATGACGTGGTTTCTTGCACCAATAATTTTTTTGTCTCATGCATTTTGATAGCGACCAATACCAATATTGA
>CANNIJ010000008.1 GCA_947505025.1 Legionellaceae bacterium
AGAGATGTTTGTGTCCGCTTCTACCGAGATTATCACCCCTTTTTTTGCGGCAGTCGTGGTGCCATCTCCGTGTAAAATGCTGGTGTCCAAGAGGGATTCTTTCGCTAATTTTGCGACGGACGCTTCAAAAACCCGATCAAAGAAACCGACCTTGATCCAGCGCTGAAAATGTCTAAATAAGCGCAAATAACTGATTTCGAGGATACCATGCCGATTTTTATCAATCGGCAATTTATACCATTGGCATCCCGTGTGCATCAAGTATAAAAAGCAATTAAACATCTTAAAATATGATATCTTTGGTTTCGGACCACGACGACCATTCGTAATGTGCGGAAAGATAAATTCGTTGAAGTCAGAAACTAGCAACGAGGTGCACGTTCATTTTTGTAAGCTGGGATTATTTGCTAGCATTCACATTGGAGCCGGAAAAATATATTACCGGCGAATTACCTGCGCCATCTTAGGTATGATGATTATTGTTACATTCCAGGTGCGTATTTCTGGTTTGAAATCACGTTACAGGGGAGATCGTACATTGGTGGGCACGTCGCTGGCGCAGCTTTGCCCACCCTACGTCAGAGCATTTTTCAGGTTATTTTTTGTGCAAAAACAAGCGTCGCTTAGTGTGAAGTGAACTGTGATAGATGAGGTTTTTTAAACCGACTAGGCCATAAATGGGTTCGCCCAGAATCTCTGTTATTAATGGTTCCGAGTAGACATTTCAAACGGAATGCTTGCTAAATTTTTATTCTTGGCTTCAATCATTAAATCAAAATCTTGCCTGAAAGTAGCAGCCCACGTATTACATGCTTTATTCCACATTGACTGACTGTGTTGCCGGAGTTGGCTTTTATTATATCCTTGGCTTAATAATGCTTTGATATCTGGTAATGCATCTGCTGAATGATTAATTAAGATCTTCTCCGGACTAACGGAATAATGTATTACTGGACGAACTCCGCGCCAACTATCGATAATTCTATGCACACGTGCATCATTCGCTTGAATATACTCTTCGTCTTTAATCCAATGATGATGAATATCCAAAACCAGTGCAACGTGTTTTTCAAGCTCTAAACTAGCCTCAATACCCCAGGACATTTCATCATTCTCTATGGTGATACAGTTCCTTGCTTCGGGTGAAAGTCGGCCCAAAACTGCAATAATCCCTGCAGGCCCCTGTTTGCCAGCAATATGTACATTACATTTAAAGTCTTGAAACTTTTTCCCGTAACCCATCCAACGAATTAAATTTGCATGATACTCAAATTCTTCAATACTACGCTCAACGATTGATGGTGTCGCACTTGCAAGTACAACAAATTGACCGGGATGCATGCTCAAACGTACATCTAATTTGCGCGCCAATTCTCCAGCAAGACCGAATTTGTGCTCTAAAAAATTTAATACCTCTGAATCACGCCAAAAGTATTGTAAACTTGGATATGTAAAACCTGGTAACTGATCACTGCCTATCCTGACCATGCGCTGTTCTGGGTCTAAATGGCCAACATAATTGATTAGCTCGAACACTGACTGAGTATTATGTTCGATAATATCCCAAAGGCGTTTTTCTGCATCCGATTTGGTTTGTGCTTCCAGCCATTTTATGGTGGTAGTTCTAGCCGAGTACTTTTGCTGTAACGCATGTAGAATCTTGGCGCTTTGTTCTTGATTACTGTCCATATATTTACAGGCGAAGCCTACGCGATGTAAATTCATGCTTGATCAAGTAATGCGTAATTATCAATTAATCGAACATCTCCAACATGAATCGCCGCAAAACGACGGCCTTGATGTTCAGTTATGTAATCAACCACAATGCCTTGATCGATCAGTGATGAGCAAATTTTCTCACAAGAATTGTTTTGATGAAAAATCTCAGCAAAACGATCCGCGATAATTCTTTGCTCTGGTGTAAGTCGATTATTTCTCGAACTAAACGCTAGGCCAGTAGATTCACGGACTATTGGGCATCCAATCACATCTATATCCATAAAGAATGCATCAGTCATGTGTTGAATTAATTTTAACTGTTGATAATCTTTTTCACCAAAATAAGCACGCTGTGGCTGAACTAAATTAAATAACTTCATGACTACTGTGAGTACACCAGAAAAATGACCCGGACGTTTAGCCCCTTCCATCAATAAACTATCTTGTGTTTCATCAATCAGATAACGCCGCTCATCACTATACATAGACTGCGCGTCCGGCACCAAACAATAATCAACGCCATGCTTTGCCAATAAATCCAGATCCGCATCTAATGTACGTGGATATTTTTGAAAATCATCGGGATTATTAAATTGCGTGGGATTCACAAACAAACTAACTACCGTTTGCATGTTATCATTCTGACTGGCTTGAACTAAACTACAGTGTCCTGCGTGCAAATTACCCATCGTAGGCACAAAACCAGTTGATAACTCTTGAGCTTGAGTGCGTCTAAAAGCACGCCATACATTTAGATCATGATAAACTTGCATTACAATCCTCTTAAGTTAAAAACTATGTTCAGACGTTGGAAACATTGATTTTTTTACATGATCAACGTATTCATTGATACCATGCAACAATACCGGCTGAGACCGAGCAAATTGACGGACAAAACGTAAGTTAAACTGCGTGTTTAAGCCTAGCATGTCATGCCAAACTAATACTTGTCCATCAGTATCGACTCCAGCACCAATGCCTATAGTCGGAATAGACAGTGACTGGCTGATACTTGCGGCTAATTTTTCCGGTACACACTCGATCACCACCGCAAAACAACCCGCATCCTCTAATGCAGCGGCTTGAAGTTTGATTTGTAATGCATGTTCCTCATCTTTACCTTGTACTTTATATCCACCTAATTGAAGCACAGACTGCGGCGTCAAGCCAATATGCCCCATAACTGGGATCCCAGAATCAACTAAATAACGAATAGTCGCGCAAACATTAGCGTCTCCACCTTCAATTTTAATCGCATGCGCCCCGGCTTGAAGTAAACTTTTGACGTTTTGTAATGTATTATCCAATGAACCGCGATGACATAAAAAAGGCAGATCAGCTACTAAAAATTGCTTGCCTAATCCACGAGCAACCGCCTGTGTATGCAGGACCATCATCTCGGTGGTAGCCATGATCGTGCTTGAGTGGCCGTGTACCACCATCGCCACTGAATCGCCAACCAACAAAACGTCCAGATCAGTCATGGCAGCTAAACGTGCACTAGGATAGTCATAACAAGTCAACATACTGATCTTTGCACGTGCATTTTTCTTGCCTTTAAATTCATGAAGTTTCATAATGCGCACATAAATAGTTCATAATAAGCGCAATTATAAAGGATCCTCAGATATTGTAAAGCTGAACAGTTATCCACTAGACAATATATGATCAATAAAGTATCACATAGCCCATACACGCACAAATTGGAGTAAAGAATGCCTAACGAACAAATAAATTACACATGTAAATACTCTGGTTTCGTCAGAATTATGGATCAGACCAAAGACCAGCTACTTTTAGTCTGTGACACAGCAGGTACACCTACCAGCAATGAACCAGTAACAAGCAATAAAATGGCCCGGGCAATATATCAAATAGCTAATTCATTAGTTGTTGGTGGACAATCTAGCTGGGGCTTAACCTTGGGCTTGGCCCGCCAGCTGAGTACAATACATGCCAATCTAAAGGTGATAGTCAATAAAGACTTTACCATGGCTGAGCCTCCAGAATTGGTCCCAGGATCCATTGATGACGATAATATGTTTAAGCTGTCTGTAATCTACATTAATATGCTGAGTGCGTTAAAAATAGATGACGGGCAGCCATATCTCAAAGCATTACAATCATTTCCTAAATGGGTGACTCGCCTGACAGAAGTGCCTGAAATTTTATCACAAAAACTAGCCGTATACCTCAAACAAAAATCTCCAGAAGAAAAAGAAGAATTGCTGGCATGGATACCTGCAAATGCAGTGGCGGTAAAGACAACACTATCTGAAATAATAGCCGGTGCCGAGAAATTGGCCGTTGCTGGGCATAAACTTGCGGCACTACTGCCTAAACAGCCGGTATATGATATATCTGTAAGTTTAGGGTTGTTAAAATTCAAACGTAATTTGAATTTAGCACGCAGCACCAAAAGATATATGGCAACTGGTTTTAACTTGCAATCTGTACAATCTACTGATGGATTAGACTTAGCTTTTCCTGACGACAAGCCTATATTAGTGAAAATTTCCAGCGCAGCAACCGGGCCTAATCAGCCAGAGTATCGCCTGTACGAATTGACTGAGCATGGTCAGGAAATAATACACACTAAGCTCGACACAACCATGATGGAAAATCTCAAGATTAACTTTCATAACTACAGTGCAATAACGCCAGTGACTGGTCAGGGGTTTCAATACCAACCGCGGAAGTCTGGTTGGTTGGCTAGAGCTGAATACGAGCGTAATATAGAGGCCTTATATGAGCATATATTTAGCGCAAGAACAGCGCAATTAACACCAGAGCAAATTAAAAATTCTAAAGCATCATTTGAAACTCTGCCCATCAAAATAGAATGGGAAAAAAATTGCCTGACACGCAGTCTAACGGTAAAACCAGCGGATCCCCAGTTAACCAGTAAATTGAAGGCCAACTCACACGCACAAAAGATATGCTCAAGGCTATTTAGCCTGGAAGAGTGTATTGATACATTAGTCATTGACATCAATGCAATGCATCAATTAACTGAAAATTCTGCTTCATCAGAACACAATCAAGAATCAGTTGGTCAGGAGTCTGGTTCTAGAATGTCAGGTGCAAAAAATCAAATAAAAAAAATTCATGATCTTATATCTGAATCTTATATGGACTGTGCTTTAGTAACTTCCAGTGAATTACTAGATGCGGCTAAACTAAAATTTGCAGAGAAATTTCAAATTTTATCGGCTAAATTTAAATATCTTGAAGAACATTGCAATATATTAGAAGCACATAACCAACGATTATTCTGCACTTCAAGTACTGTAAGCCAATTGAGATCGAGTATTAAATTCGAGGATTTAAATCCTATAGCCGCAATGGTTGGGTATTATTTTATGCTTGAGAGATTGACTGTAAACGAGTTAGTGTGCATATTTGCGCTAATATATCTTTACAACAAACTATCAGCCAACACAGCAAACATAAATACTCAGTTATCAACTATGATTGTAGGTGCAAATGGGTTCTGGAGGCAATCAGCTAGCTCGAAATCGCAGACGCAGACAATAGACGCTGAAGGTAGTAAACCTCGTTTAGCCATAAACAACTAATCCGGTAGGTCGTCAAGCTTGATTTCATCCATCTTAGCGACGACCCTGGCGCTTAAGATGGCATCATGTTTGGCTAATTTTTTCGCTACTTTTAATGTGCGCATAGCTGTGCGCGCTTCACCTTGTAATAAATAACATTGGGCCAGTGTGAAGTATGCATAGCCCTTGCGATGGCTGGCTGCTTGTGCTCGGGCCAGCTCCTCACATATTGCCAAATCATTTTTAAATTGGCGGCTAGCTTTAAGTAATAAACTAGCCGCACTTTCTGCACGATTAGAGTCGAGCAAAATCTCCGCATGATGCATAATAACCGCGTAATTATCCGGGAAATTTGCTTGCAACTCAGACACACGCCGCAACGCACTCGCCGCCTGTCCTGCGCCAATTTCTGCATGCGCCATAGCCAGACTAAAAGCCTGATGCGGATGATCTATTAACAGCGGATTTAATATCGTAATTGCAGATTGAAAACGATTCATCTTTAATAAAACCAATGCTTGACCATACTGATGCGCGATCCGGGCATATTCAGTTTTAAATACCGGTGTGTGCACATCGAGCAAAGACTTGGGTTCTGTACTAACTGATACCCGTATAAGCTCTTTAAACACTTCATAATCCAAAGAATTTGGATGATCTTTCGCTGCCAAATGTAGACTACGATTCTCTGCTTCGGCAATCCGATCGTCGTCCAATGGATGAGAACGTAACATAGCCGGAACATTGTCCGCGTAAGCATAACGTGAATTCTGTTGCATCTTTTTAAAAAAACCCGCCATACCACGTGGATCTAGACCTGATTTAATCAACATATCAATGCCAATACGATCAGCTTCTTTTTCATTTGAACGTACAAAGCTAATATTATCCTGAGCAAACCCAGTCAGAGATCCCATCAGCGCACCACTACCTAACACTGGATTCAATACCCCTAAAGCCATTGATGCTAACAAACTAGCCAACATAGGTACGCGCATTTGCTTTTGATGCTCTAACATACGATACAGATGATGTTGACGCACGTGAGACATTTCATGCGCCATAACTGCAGCTAATTCACTTTCAGTCTCGCTTGCAAGAATCAGTTGCGAATTAACCCCAATATATCCTCCTGGCCCAGCAAATGCATTGATTTCACTGGAGTTTACTATAAAAAAATACGGTTGTTTTAACTCACCATGTTGCGCTAATCGTCTGGCCAATTGATTGATATATTGATTACCTAACGGATCTCGGATGACCTGATTTGATTGATTGATTTGCTGTACAAACTCTTTCTCCAACTGATCCAACTCGCTATTCGAATAAGCTGAAAAAGCATGCATGCTGGCTGGTAACATATAAAATACACACGCCAAAGTGACGCGTAATTTATGCTGCATTCGCTGCGAAACAATGCCCATTGGGCTACTCAAAAATTGAATAATTTGTTATCATACTCTTACCTTCTGATATCTGGTTAAAAACCATGCACCACTTTTTTTTGCTGGCAGCGCTTAAACAAGCTTGGCAGGGTCGCGGATATTGTAGTCCGAATCCCAGCGTCGGTGCAGTTGCAGTTAAAAATAATCAGATTATAGCACAAGCCTGGCATACTGGTGCCGGTAGCCAGCATGCCGAACCTCTGGTACTTGCACAAATCCCACCAGATACTGGCGGGATCACCCTGTATGTAACCCTAGAACCATGTAACCATTGGGGGCGAACTCCGCCATGCACCAATACAATAATAGCACACGGCGTGGAAAAAGTTGTTTATGCATACAAAGATCCAAACCCGATGGTTCAAGCACAAAATACCACCGAAATATTAAGCGCGCATGGTATAGATGTTCAGCATGTCCAGGTGCCTGAAATCGACAGTTTTTATCAAAGTTACCACTATTGGTCCAATACACGACGTCCGTGGGTGACCGTTAAATTAGCGCAAAGCTTGGATGGTAAGATTGCCGAGGAAAATAATTTGCGCTGTACTCTATCAAACCTAGAATGCTCGCATTTTACGCATGAGCAGCGCAGCCATACAGACATAATTATGACCACTGCACGCACCATTCAACAAGATGACCCGTGGCTGAATGTGCGAATGAACGGAGTGATCAGTGATAAACCATTAGCTGTGTTAGACCGTAACTTAGAACTTGAGCAAAATTGGCGTGCGCTGCAGCGTTCAGCCGCAGTTTTACACTATTATGATCAAAAAAATATTACGCCGCGCGCGGCTGATGATCAACATCAATTTTATGGCTTAGCTTCCAAGAATAATCAATTGGATTTAAACGAAATTATCGAGCATTTAGGCCGTCTAGGCTATCATGATGTCTGGGTTGAGGCTGGAGCACAATTATTTCGCGCACTACACCTACAGGGCCTGGTAAACCGCACATATCTATATTTAGTACCCCGCTGCTTAGGCGTTAATGGTGTACAAGCCTATGATTCTGAAGATTTTTTTCAACAGCCGCATACAACGCAATGGCTGCCTATGGCAGATAATATGATCCTACAATTAGATTGGGAAAAAGCATGTTCACAGGTATAATAGAACAAACCGGCACAGTCTTAACTGATTTAACGGCTAATCGATTGGTGATCCGCGCTGATTTGGATAATTTAAGTACTGGCGAGAGTATTGCTGTAAATGGTGTGTGTTTAACTTTGTTACCCGATCAGGCACACGGTATGGCCTTTGATGTTTCACCTGAAACTTTAAACGTAACTAATTTATCTGCTTTACAAGCCGGAGACCATGTTAATTTGGAGAGAGCATTACTGGTTGGATCACGTTTTGGCGGACATTATGTAACCGGCCATGTTGACACCACAGCACAAATATTGTCCAAAAAAATCATCAGTGAATATATTGAGTATATTATTGGGCCATTTGCTCCGGACGAAATGCGCTTTTTACTACCTAAAGGTAGTGTAACTCTGGATGGGGTCAGTCTGACATTAAATAACGTTATTGCCGGTACTTTTTCTATATTATTAGTGCCCCATACATGTCAGGCTACCAATCTTGGTCTGCGTGAACCTGGTGAGCTTGTGAATATAGAATTTGATCATATTACACGCGTTATCGCACATCAATATTCTTTAGGGGTTTTTGCTTGAGGTATTATCCATGAAAAAAACTGGTGCATGTACCATAGAAATGATTACCCAAACAACTTTGCCGTTGATGTCATTCGGTGAATTCACCATAACATTATTTACCAATTCCATCGATAATGCAGAGCATTTTTGCTTGACTAAAGAGCCGGTTAATTTTAATGCACCCGGCCCATTAGTCAGAATTCACTCTGAATGCCTGACCGGAGATTTATTAGGATCTTGTCGTTGCGACTGTGGCGCACAAATGAATCAAGCACTCCAGCAAATTGCAGAGAACGGCGGTATATTTATCTATTTACGCCAAGAAGGACGCGGAATTGGTTTGGCAAATAAATTAAAAGCGTACGCATTACAAGATCTAGGGTATGATACAGTAGATGCAAACGTACATTTGGGCTTGCCTGTAGATAATCGTAATTATGTGGTCGCAGCGTGTATTTTAGATTATATAGGAGCCTCAAAGATCAGATTATTAACTAATAATCCATGCAAGGTCGCAGCTATGCATGAGCATGGAATCGTAGTTTCTGAGCGTGTGCCGTTGCTGACAACTCCTGAAAAAGAAAACCAACAATACTTAAAAACAAAACAAGATAAGATGGGGCATTATTTGTGAAAACGATTAAAGCAAAGCAAATGGAGCTGGTAGAGTCTTTCTCCATAGCCATTGTCGTGAGCCTGTTTAACGAGGATATTACCAGTGCATTATTGGCTGGCACCCTGGATCGCTTAAACTCCAGAGGAGTGAAATCAAATGACATCACTCTGGTAAAGGTTCCCGGCGCGATAGAATTACCGTTAGTTATTCAACAGCTAGCACAGAAGAAACATTATCAAGTAATCATTGCTCTGGGCGCAGTGATTCGTGGTGAAACCACACATTACGAATATGTGTGCCAACAAGCTAGTCATGGCTGCCAAAAAGTATCATTAGAGTTTGATTTACCTGTTATATTTGGAGTCCTGACCACTGAAAATACAGAACAAGCCTGGGATCGATTAGGTGGTGCTCATGGGCATAAAGGTACCTATACAGCCGATTGTGCCATAGATATGCAGCAATTATGTAGTCAATTAAAATCCTTAAAACCTTTAAACCCTTTAACCTAAAGAAGTGTATAAAATGAACAATTATATTTTTATTACTGGTGGTGTGGTTTCTTCTCTGGGCAAAGGAATTGCCGCTGCATCCTTGGCAGCTATTTTAGAGGCTCGCGGTCTGCGTGTGACCCTGATTAAATTAGATCCTTATATCAATGTTGACCCTGGAACCATGAGTCCATTTCAACACGGCGAAGTATTTGTTACACATGATGGCGCAGAAACCGATCTTGATCTTGGTCATTACGAGCGCTTTGTGCGCACAACGATGACTAAACTCAATAATTTCACCTCCGGTAAAATTTATGAGAATGTGATCAAAAAAGAACGTCGCGGTGACTACTTAGGTGGCACGGTACAAGTAATTCCTCACATCACTAATGAAATTAAACGTTGTATTAAACTCGGCGCAGCTGATGTTGATATCGTGATGGTGGAAATCGGCGGTACCGTAGGTGATATAGAGTCACTGCCCTTTTTAGAGGCTATTCGGCAGATGCGTATGGAGCTTGGCGCACAGCGTACTCTGTTCGTGCATCTTACTTTAGTTCCGTACATCGCAACATCCGGCGAAACCAAAACCAAGCCAACTCAACACTCCGTCAAAGAGCTGCGTTCCATAGGCATTCAGCCAGATGTTTTAATTTGTCGATCAGAACAACCCTTGTCCGAGCATGATCGTAACAAAATTGCTTTATTCACCAACGTTGAGCGTGAAGGTGTTATTTCTCTGCAGGATGCGCGAAGTATTTATCAGATCCCTGAAATCCTACATGAACAAAAACTTGATGATTTAGTCTTAAGAAAACTGGCAATCACGGCACCGCCAGCAGACTTAAGTGAATGGCAAGCAGTGGTCGCCGCACAAGCAATTCAAACCATGAACGTTAAAATTGCAATCGTAGGTAAGTACATTGAATTAAGCGACGCGTATAAATCTATTAATGAAGCCCTGATACATGCAGGCATCCATACCGAAACACGTGTTGAAATAGTTTATATTGATGCTGACATTCTAGAAAAACATGGCGTTGATTTACTGGCTAATATGCACGCGATTCTAGTGCCGGGAGGATTTGGGGAACGCGGTGTAGAGGGTAAAATTCTTGCCATCCAATATGCGCGTGAGTCTAAAATTCCATTCTTAGGAATTTGTTTGGGTATGCAAACAGCAATCATTGAATTTGCGCGTAATATATTAGGATTGACTGGCGCTAATTCAACTGAATTTGATCCACAAACACCGTATCCAGTGGTTGGCTTAATCAGTGAGTGGCAAACGGCTGATGGACAGATTAATCTGCGTGATAACAACAGTGATTTAGGCGGTACCATGCGTTTAGGCGGCCAATTATGTCATTTAGAACCAGAGACCTTGGCGTGCGAAATTTACGCGCAGCCGTCAATCATTGAGCGCCACAGGCATCGCTATGAAGTTAATCAATCTTTTATTGATGCTTTAGTAGCGAATGGTTTAGTAATTTCAGGACGATCAGCGGATCATCAGTTGGTTGAGATGGTAGAATTACCTGGACACCCGTGGTTTGTAGCTTGTCAATTTCATCCTGAATTCACATCTACTCCACGAGATAGTCATCCCTTATTTAAATCATTTGTTAATGCAGCGCGTGCTCGTCATCAATATATTATGTTAGCCGGAGGCTTATGAATATCTGTGGATTTGAGGCTGGCCTTACAGCCCCTTTGTTCTTAATTGCGGGTCCATGTGTAATTGAAACTGAAGCATTAGCGATGGAAACTGCGGCATTTTTAAAAGAATTATGTGCGAGTTTATCAGTTCCATTTATTTTCAAATCATCCATAGACAAAGCTAATCGCACCTCATTACAAAGTTATCGTGGCCCAGGGTTTGAGGCTGGATTGCGTATTTTAGAGCGGGTTAAACATGAAGTTGGTGTGCCGGTGATCACTGATGTACATGAAGATACCCCTCTAGACGAAGTTGCTAGCGTTGTCGATGTTTTGCAGACTCCAGCTTTTTTGTGCCGTCAAACAAATTTTATTCAAAAAGTCGCATTAACCAACAAGCCAGTTAATATCAAAAAAGGTCAATTTCTCTCCCCATGGGAAATGAAACACGTGGTTTCTAAAGCTAAAGCAACCGGCAATCAAGCCATAATGGTGTGTGAGCGCGGCACAAGTTTTGGCTATAATAATTTAGTCTCTGATTTTCGCTCTTTAAGTATTATGCGCGAAACCGGGTGTCCGGTAGTTTATGACGTTACGCATTCGGTTCAATTACCTGGTGCCAAAGATGGAGCATCTGGCGGGCAAAGAGAATTCATTCCGGTATTAGCCAGAGCCGCAGTTGCTGCCGGGGTTTCAGGGATCTTTATGGAAACGCATCCCAGGCCAGACCAAGCATTAAGCGATGGTCCGAATAGCTGGCCGCTGGCTAATATGCGTGAACTATTAGTGCAACTAATTGCCCTGGATAACGTATTCAAGCAAAATGGTGAGATAGTTTTGTAACTATTCATTAGATGCTGAATAGTTACGAAAAATATTGAATATATGATCCGCATTTTTAATTTTATCCTATAATTGCGTTATGTATTTCAAATTCAATGTCAAGGATAAAAAATGTCCTGCATGCGTCGAGTTGTACTGATCTGCTTGCTACAAATCAATCTGGCAGTGGCTTATAGTGCTTGTGATACCTGCTGTAGCGCCCAACATGGCATACATTATTGCGACAGTTCTAGCGGTCTTTATGTATGCAGAAACGGCAGTCTGTCAAGTTGTTACTGCACACGCCACGCCATCATGGATCTAGAAAAACTAAAAGGATGCTGTTTATGGCATAGCGGAGTATTTAAAATCGATCCTACTGGTTTAGTAATTTGCCGAGATGGCAGCGTGTCTGAATTCTGCAGCTTGTTGTCTGCGCCCAAGCCAGTAGCGTCATTTTAAACGCATGATGCGCTAAACATAGATATCATGCTATCCTAATACATAATATTATAGATGTGATTCAAGTGAGACAAAATGAATGGTATTATTTTTAACCAAGAAATTGCACAACAAATAAATTCTGGCAATATCGAACACGCAGTTAGATCTATTAGATATCAAAAAATACGCCAAAGATCGACTTTTTTCAACCTATCTACTTGTATGGATTTTATCTTTCAAAATATCGATAACCTAGATGATCCCGTAATCTTCAATTACTGGCTCCAATTTATTTTCGAGCTAACTCAACATGTGAGTCTAAATGCAGAAAATATTTTTTCAAATATACTTACACGATTATCTATGCAACCTGAGATGATCTCAGGTATCAAAAACAAGACTGCATTGGCTTGTTGGTGCTTGGAGCAAAGAGAGTTCTCAATCCTCGATTTTAAATTACTCTCATCATCATTTAAATCTTCGCTACTGATGAATAATGTAGTTGCGTCTTTAATTGTAGATCAAAAAATGTCTCGTGAATCACTGGTAAAACTTACTATATTTTTTTTGAAAGTATACAACCGCAGGTTATTTCTGTTGGTTTATGGAGCACTTTTACTCGAGGGATTTACTGTGCCTGAACTGGATATATTTCAGACAGAAATATATAGATTACAACGCTATCCGCAAAAGGTTTCAGATAAACTAAACAAAATCATGATCCAATTAAGATGCGGATTAGATAATATCTCCAGCGCCCAAGATAATGCTGCCGCCTTTATATTAGCAGCGATACGAGAAGAAAAAAAAATAGCCTATGAGTTCCTACCAGTAATCTTACATTACGGTGAATTTAGTCGATATCTAACACTGGTTAATGGACTTGCAAAACCTGCACGTTCTAAATTCATTATCACTGGCAGACACTGGGCCGCAGGAGAAATAGAAGTTACCGACCATAGAGTTAGCATTTTCTTATCAGATTCTCTGGGATATACAGGTTCAGAAAATGCTTGTTGGTTCAACCAGCTATTGTTGTCTAAAACTGATTTCAACGATATCTTCTCGAACATACCAGTGACAGTTTATTACTCATACGAAACTAGACAGAAGGATGCTGTGAGTTGTAATATCTATGCATTAGATGATCTAAGACACTTGTATACATGTATGGATTATGTCCCTGAGAGCGAACTACGCGCTGCTGCTGAAAACGCTGCTGTTCAGGTAAACTCTGTAAGCCAAGCCAAAATATTTGCATTCTTGAATAGAACAATAGAGGTAAAAAGGCAAATTAATGACATTGATTTGTTTTTTTGTAAAATTCCTTTATCTTTACTACGCACCATACAATCTACAAAAATCCAGCCAAACTTGGCAATCTCAAAAAATTATGCCATCAATAAATCTAAACACACTTTCTTTCAGTCTTTTGTAAAAGACTTTGTGGACAATGAAGATGGTAAGCAACTAAATCTACGAACAGAGCGTAAATTTGATCTGATGATCCAACGACTAGAACGTTGCATCGCTAAGTTTTTAAACGATAATCCAGAAACCGGCATAGATCATCTATTTGCACTTGCCAATGAGCATAGCTTGAATGGATACGCTCAACGATGCACAACTACTGGACCAAGGAGCATATGTTTATAATCGATCCAAGACTAGCATCATCTGGTTTTTTCTTAGAGAACTGGGAGTTATCAAGTGTTCTTTTGAAGAACAACTCTCAATATCCGTGGTTTATTTTGATTCCCAGACAACCTAACATTAGATCCATAGACATGCTGGAACAAAGTGCACGCTATCAACTTTCAGATGAAATCGATCGACTCTCAAGTTTCGTACAAAAAAAATTCAAACCCGACCAAATAAATGTTGCTGCATTGGGTAATATAGTCCCACAATTACATATTCATATCATTGGCAGATTTACACGCGATCCATTATGGCCGGAGAGTGTTTGGCAAGCCAAGTTAACTGAAACACCGTACACAGATGAGGAGCGTGCGGCCTTGATAGCTTCATTTTATCAAGGCACGCAGTAAACTGAATACTACTCCATACAATCACCATCACCATCACCAGGATTAGATGAATTAATACATAACTGCATAGTTGTTTGTGTTAAATCCAAGAGCTCTCGAATTGCCACAAAAAACATCGTGTAGTTTAAAGCACTACTTGATCTTAAGTTTGATAGAACTGTCTGCCAGCGCTGGATCAGCAACACATGTTTTTTCATCCATAAGTCCATGGGCTTATTCAAATCATCACTATCAACACATCCTTTAAAAATAGACACCGTCAAATGATGTTGTTGCCAATCTAAATCATCACGCAGAGCTTCTCTTGAAAGAGTTTCCCAATGGTTTTCTGTAGAATGTGCAATAATTTGACCACGAGTCCAACCTAATTCTAATATCTCACCCACGATAAAATATGCTAAAGCCGATTTTTCAACACTAAGCTTAAGTTTTTGAGAAATATCTACAATGTCCATAGCAGCAAACATTCCACGAGTAGTCGTTAAGGTTACTGCCAAGGCTTCTGGCACACCCATTGCCAAATACTCCTGATATTGCACATCATAATTATGCCGAGCAACACCACTCCATGTCCCAGGTAATTTTAAGTTCAGCTCATTAATTCCTGGGGCATATTTTGCCACTGTAGTAGCTATATCTAAATGCATACGTTGATTTCTTAGGAACCAACGAGAAAAACGACGTAACAAACGTACATAAACCATCATAATCTGACTTTGGTGTTTAGCGTCCACCTTATGATCTAAAGCTTCGATTGCCAACCACATGGAATCCATATTCAAGATACTACGTGAGATCATATATGCACGCGCAATTGAAGCCATGGGTGCACCTGTCTCATCCTGCAAGCGATAGACAAAACTAAACCCCATTTCATTCACGACTTTGTTACTTACGTGCGTTGCAATGATTTCCCTTTTTAATGGATGATGTTGCATCTTATCCGAAAAACGATCCTGTAATGGTTTAGGAAACGCAGTAAATAGCAGTGGCAGTAAAGCCGGATCTTCAGGTATATCTGAAGCCAAAATTGCAGCTTTTAAAATGATTTTACTATAACAGAATAAAACCGCTATTTCTGGACAAGTCAAACCCTGAGCCAACAAAGTGCGTTCAATCAAAGTTTTTTCATTTGGTAAAAACTCTAATTCACGATCCAACTTACCCTGAGTAGATAATGCACTCATATAGCGACTGTGTAGCTCTACTGCACGCACCGCTTGAGTTGCTGACAAGCTAATCGCGCGTGTTTGCAGATCATTTTCCCGTAAAACCAACTTAGCCACGTCATCAGTCATATCATACAGCAACTCGTTACGTTGCTTGAATGTCAAGTCTCCTGACAACATTATGCCATTCAGCAATATCTTAATATTGACTTCTTTGTCCGAGCAACTTACTCCCGCTGAATTATCGATAAAGTCTGTGTAAATTAAACCACCATTGACTGAATATTCAATACGAGCTAATTGAGTTAAACCTAAGTTGCCGCCTTCAACAACTGAACGGCAATTTAATTCAGTTGCATTAATCCGTATTAAATCATTACTCCGATCTCCAACATCGGCATTACTTTCAGTTGTTGCTTTGACAAAAGTGCCAACGCCACCGCTCCATAATAAATCGGCTGGAGTTTTTAAAATTATTTTAATCAACTCATTTGGTTCTATAGCCGTTTGTTCAAGACCAAATAATGCTTGCATTTCTGCACTTAAAACAATAAATTTTGCATTACGTGCAAATACACCACCACCCGCAGAAATGCATTTTAGATCGTAATCAGACCAATTAGAACGTGGAAGATTAAACATCCGTCGCCGTTCTTTAAATGAAGATACAGGATCTGGAGTTGGGTCAACAAAAATGTGCATGTGATTAAATGCAGCAAATAATTTAATATGTTTAGATAACAGCATCCCATTACCAAACACATCTCCAGACATATCACCAATACCAATAACAGTAAAGTCTGTGGTGTCAGGGTCCATTTGCATTTGATAAAAATGACGCTTTACTGATTCAAATGCACCTTTAGCCGTGATCGCCATCTTTTTATGATCATAACCAATCGATCCTCCAGATGCGAAGGCATCACCCAGCCAAAAACCATATTCCAAGGAAATTGCATTGGCTATATCAGAAAATGTTGCCGTGCCTTTATCTGCCGCGACAACCAAATAAGTATCATCATCGTCATAAAAACGCACAGATCTTGGATGCACAACCGTACCATTTAGGTCATTATCAGTAATATCCAGTAAGCCTGAAATAAATTGTTGATAACAAAAAACTCCCTCAGCCAAAATTTCATCACGCGAATTTTTATCCGAAAAAGTACGCTTCAGAACAAACCCACCTTTTGCACCATTAGGCACGATCACAGAGTTTTTTACTTGCTGTGCTTTCATTAAGCCCAGAATTTCCGTACGAAAATCTTCCTTACGATCTGACCAACGTAAACCACCACGAGCAACCTTACTACACCGTAAATGTACTGCTTCAAAACGTGGTGAATATACAAAAATCTCATATAATGGATGTGGTTTAGGTACTCCAGGGATCTCTTTACTATATAATTTAAGTGATATGTAATCTTTATATAATCCATCTTTGTCGAGCTGGTAATAATTAGTTCTTAAAGTAGCTCTAATAGCATGGACAAACTGCCGAACGATTTTATCCTCATCCAAGTTTGACACTGATTCTAGATCAGCAAAAATATCCGCACAAAAATCCTCAAAAGCTGTGGCACTAGAATCTGCAAGCTCCGGGTCGAATCTTAATTCAAACAATTGAACCAATTTTCGTGCTATAATTGGGTGGTTATTTAACGCAGACTCCATGTACTCCTGGCTAAATATAAAGCATATCTGTTTGAAATATTTGGCATAACTGCGTAAAATCGAAACTTGACGCCAATCAAGACCTGCGGCTAAAACCAGCGGATTAAATCCATCATTTTCAGCCTTACCAAACCAAATATTAGAAAATGCATCCTGGAATCTTTCTTTGATTTCATCTAAAACAAGTTCTGCTCCAAGCATATAATGCATAGAAAACTCATTAATCCAGGTGGTGTGATCATGATCAAACTTGATTTCATATGGCCGTTCACTGATTGCACGTAACCCTAAATTCTCAATGATTGGCAAAACATCTGATAATGGTATTGTCACGGTATTTTGGTAAATTTTTAACCGAAAAAAATCTGCAGACTCATCCAATGCTCGATAAAAATTCATGCCCAAAGAAGAATCATCCGCAAGCATTTCAATTTGTTTAATATCAACTACAGCTGTGCGTGGAGAAAAATTAGCAGTATAAACAACCGGAAAAGCACTCTTATACCGAGCATAAGCTGCATTACCCCGCTCCTCACCAAAAGCGTCAAATAATAAAGTCTGCAAATCATCTGTCCAAGATCTACCTACAGCGATTAATTCCTTCTCAATTGATTTATAATCAAAATCTGTTGATTGTCCAGAGTCAATCCGCACCATAAAATGAATACGTGCCAAAACTGAGTCAGTAAACAAAGTAGAAAATGTAATCTCATTCGCATGAAAACGCTGCATCAAAATATCTTGCATAGCTTTGCGTAGTTCTGTGTTAAATCTATCTTTAGGCACATAAACTAAACATGATATAAATCTATGATATACATCCAAACGTGCAAACATCCGAATACGTGGACGCTCCTGCATATGGAAAATACCCATAGAAATATTCAATAAATCTTCTTCGGAAGCTTGAATAAGATCATCTCGTGGCAATGTTTCTAAAATATTCATCAGCACACGACCAGCGTGACTGCGTGGATTCAAGTTTGAGTTTTCAAAAATTAATGCGACTTTATGACGCAAAAAAGGAATATCTTTTGGATTGGTATTATATGCTGCAGATGTGTATAAACCTAAAATACGTCGCTCGCCAATCACTTCACCTTGGGCATTAAAACGCTTTACGCCGATGTAATCCGTGTAGGCATCACGATGCACACATGCCAAAGTATTGGTTTTTGATATAACTAAGATTTGTGACGATAAACTCAATTCACGTGCTTCATGGGCCATCGAAGACAAGTTAAATACATTAGAATGAGTGAATTGATCCTGCATAACACCCAAGCCTGTACCTGGAATAGATTGTAACTCAAGATTCTTGCCTTTTTTTACCAAAGCAAAATCTCGGATACCTAAAAAAGTAAAATGGTGATCTTCGATCCAATTTAAGAATGCTTTAGCTTCTGTAACTTCAAGTGGATCCAATGTTTCCGGCAACTGATTGATTTCTTCAATAATTTCGCGAACCTTGGTGCGCATAGGCAACCAGTCAGCCACAACTGCGCGATTTTCCTTCAGAGCATATAATAAATTACGCTCCAACTCCTCTAAAATTAATGGATCAGTTTGTCGATCAACCTCAATAAATATAGGAGCCTCAACTAACATATCTAAAACATCTGGTTCTTGGCGGGACAAAACTGCATTTATTTGATTATCTTTACCGCGTAATATACGGATCCCTCCCATATGAACGATTAAATGTAAGGACAAACCCATCCTATTAACGACCATACGCAATGAATCAACAATAAACGGCATATCATCACATATTACCTCAATGACTGTGTGAGTTGTTTGCCAACCATTCGTCTCAAAAGATGGGTTATATATGTTGATCTTGGTCTCATGTGGCTCAAGGTAATCCATCATTGACCAGAAATTAATCGCTGCACCATAAGCATCATCTAAAGACCAATCGCGCAAATCATCCCATGCAACTGTGCCAAAAAACTGACGAACAAATTCGGCGCATAATCCTGCACGATCCCCTGGCATTTTTTCGTTGATTATTTCAACCAGGGCCTGAAGGTAATGGGATTTTTCTTCTTTTACTTTATGAATCATTTTTACTCCAATCAACTTTTGTGATTTCAATCAGCATATCAACATGTACCCATAACGCCAATTCTATAATATTTGACTGTAGCATGCGAATACAGCCGTGTGAGCCCGGAACTCCCATCTTGATGCCATCAGGTACACCGTGAATGTAAATGTAGCGACTCAAGCTGTCTACAGGACCATTCTTATTGTTCCCTGGCTCTAAACCATCTAATTGTAAAATACGGGTTAGAATCCAATCGCGACCGGGGTTGTTTATGGCTAATTCTAAAGAATATATTTCACCAGTCCATTGCCGTCCTACAAACACACTATTTGGTTGCGCATCCAAGCCGATAATATCATATATTCTGTGCTTGCCTCGAGGAGTGCACCCACTGTTCTGTTGTTCTCCTAGACCATTAGTCGCGGTTGAGACATTATAGTACTTGACTATGCGCTCATTTTCCAGGCAGCACAGTGTTTGCTGAGCAACATCAATAATAATTCTTTTATCTTTCATAAGTACATAACCAATCTTCAATCTTCCTTTGGTGTAAACTCAGATAATCATGTAAAATAATCACTGCAGATTAAATTTTTTTAACCCCAGAGATCAAATTATGACACTATCTACAAAATTTGCCACTGCTCTGTTACTTGGAACACTTAGCACCACTGTCATTTCTAGCAATATATTCCCACGAGGATGCGAAGTATCTGGCTATGGTTTTAGCCAACCATTTCTGGTTTTAAATGAAAAAGGCAACCAAGCCTTCTATATGATACAGAATCGAACCAATCACATGATTGAATTAGAGCATCATGAAACCCGTAAAGACGTATTTATGAGCCCTACATTGGCTACCGAAATCGCGGCCAATCAATGGGCAGCATTCGCATCAGATGTTAATAACTTTTATTTCAAATGTTATCGTAAACAAGGATCGGAGCGCACGCTCATGCATTGTAGAGATGCCTTGGATATTTGCCAATACCCTCGTGTTAAATTTGCACTGAGTAACATGGGAAATTATTGGGTTGCAACCAATAAAACACAAGCACAAGTAATCCGCGAAGCAACCCGCAAGGGAATTTTCCTACATTGGTAGACAGGAGATCTTGCAATGACAAAAACCACCTCATGTATGTTGCCACTGGGAACACCAGCGGCACTTTTTTCACTGACTGACAGTATCACCGGCAATGTGATCACACTAGAGCAATCTAAAGGTACAATTGCCACTGTGATTTGTTTTATTTGCAACCACTGCCCATATGTCAAACACATATCTACAGAACTAGCACGTACCGCCATGGATTATCAGAACTCTGGAATTGGTTTTTTAGCAATCAATGCCAACGATGCTCAACAGTACCCTGAAGATTCAGTCGAAAACATGCAAAAAACCGCAAATAAACTCCAATATTCCTTTCCTTACTTATTCGACGAAACTCAAGAAGTAGCAAAAGCTTATCAGGCAACTTGTACTCCAGATTTTTTTATATTCGACGATCAATTGAAACTAGTGTATCGCGGACAATTTGATAGTTCTAGACCAGGAAATAATATCAAAGTAACCGGGAACTCAATCCGTCATACTCTCGACTGCCTGATAAATCATCAAGAAATATTGACCGAACAAAGACCAAGTTTAGGATGTAACATAAAATGGAAATAATTATCTAGACGACAGATCCGGATCTGCTATACTCTGCGCCCAAGAACAAAAAAGTCCCAGTGGCGCAGCTGGATAGCGCGGCCCCCTCCTAAGGGGCAGGTCGCAAGTTCGAATCTTGCCTGGGACACCAATGTAAATCAAAGAGTTACAACGGAAAAATGTTTGGGTTGATTACAAATATAATTTTCGGGATAACCACAGGGATAACCAAATTAATTGCTAGGCTTCTAAAGTAAATTAAATGGCGCATGCAACTATACTGTTTCAGTAATGTTTAATAGAATAAACAACTTCTTTAGTTACAAATAATATGAAACAAATGAATCCCTTACTTAAAGGAATAATCTATGCGCCCTTATGAACCAGCCACATTGCCAGTAGTAAATTTAGATTATCAAATGCTTTTTGGTGTCCTTCCGTTGAAACCGCATAATTAAATTAAAAATTAATTATGCGGTTTCAACGGAAGGACACGATGTACGATGGATCAAGCTTCTTTTGTACCTCCGTCCCCGCTATAACTACAAACATATCTGGAAGCATGGCAAAAGTATGTAGAATCTAATGACATTGATTTGCTTCTACAAGCTGCTGTTGTACATGCACAATTTGAGCTATTACAACCATTTAAAGATGGAAATGGACGTATTGGCCGCATTCTTATTCCTCTTTTTCTTTATCAAAAAAAGAAATTGTCCCAACCTATGTTTTATTTAAGTGCCTACCTGGAAAATCACCGAGAAGAATATTATGAGCGTCTAAAAAATATTTCTCAAAATAGTGACTGGAATGGGTGGATTGCATTTTTCTTACAGGCAATTACTGAACAGGCAAAGATCAATAGTCTAAAAGTTAAAGCGATTATGGAGTTATATGCCGATATGAAGACTACCATTTATGATATCACCCACTCCCAGTATACTATCCACTTGCTTGACGCTATTTTTGATCGACCAATTTTTGATACAACAGATTTTATTACTCGTTCTAAAATTAATAAAAAAACAGCGATGGCTTTACTTAAGCAATTGAATGATCAAAATATTTTATCTGTTTTACGAGAAGGAAGTGGCCGTAAAGCCTCTGTTTTATGCTTTCCTAAACTCCTTAATATCGCAGAAGGTAAGGAAATAATGTAGTTGTGTCACCTCTGTTAGACTCTATCTTGTTTGTGTCTTGAGTTGTTCGACTTAGGTTACACAAATAGATTTGTGGCTTACTCGCAAGCTGAGCGTGAGCACGCAATTTGATGGTGCTTTTGTCACATTAATTAATTGATGGATGATACACAATAGTGATTTGAACATCCTCAATCCTAAACTGCCGCGCTATCCCCCTGTGTCAGCAATTGCTGCATTCCTTGCAGCAATTGCTCACTATCCGCACTTACCACCACCATCAGAACAATAGCTTCCATTCCATTTGCATTGTATTTGTTCCACATTACCATTCAGGTAATAGTTTCCACATGTTGATGAAGTGACCCCTGATATTTCGGAGCAAGCTGTAACTGCTTGTCCGGAACACCCTGCATAAGTTTGTGGTATTAATAAAACAAGACAAGACAAGACAAGACAAGATGATAAGACTTTTTTCATGATGTA
>CANNIJ010000009.1 GCA_947505025.1 Legionellaceae bacterium
AATAAAACAATCTCTAATGCGCCATTAGACGCACGCAGTCTGGCTCTGGCGCCGGCGAGCATTCGTATTCTAGCTAACTTAAATATCTGGCCAATGATTGCGAATCAAGCCACAGATATCCATACTATACATGTATCTGAACAAGGTAGATTTGGTCATCTACGCCTGGATAAAGGTCCTGAGGATCGGCTCGGCGCGGTAGTCGAATTAAACATTCTATACCAGGCATTAAATGCTAAAATAACCCCGTCTTTATATATAAATCCAGCAAAACTATATGCTTTGGATCTCACTACACGTGTCGCAACCGTACAAACACTCGGTGAAACACTTAAGATTTGCGCGAAAATAGTTGTCGCTGCTGATGGTAGTGACTCATCGCTAAGAGATCTATGTGGCGCTTCCGCGCACTCAAAAATATATCCAACGTGCGCATTAGTTGCTAACTTAGGCCTGGCGCGCCATCATAATCACTATGCATATGAACGTTTTACACCGCAAGGGCCAATTGCCTTGCTACCTATGACTGGTCGTAGAGCAGCAATGGTCTGGTCATTAGACCCTGAACAAGCTAAGTGGCTAGCTCAGGCGCCGGAGAAGGTTTTTTTAAATCAAGTACAATGCGCTTTTGGTTATCGGATGGGGCGTTTTATTCAATCAGGTCAACGCCAGGTTTACCCTTTAAAGCAAATTATAATGTCGCAAACAGTTTATTCAGGGGTAGTCTTTATCGGTAATGCAGCACATACCTTAAATCCAATTGCCGGACAGGGATTAAATTTAGGCTTACGTGATGTGGGTATGTTAGCACAATGCTTGGTTCAATACGGCATTAATGATCATGCCTTAGATCAATATCAACAAGCACGAGAATCAGATCAAGTAAATATGATTAAATGGACCGATCGTTTATTGTCTTTATTTGACAAAAAGATACCCGGGGCCGGCATTGCACGCGGCTTAGGACTAATTGCATTGGACAATCTTCCTGGATTAAAAAAAGGCCTAATCCAACAAGCCAGTGGCTTCTCAGGTCTGGCTTGTGATCTGGTTTGCGGCATCCAGTTGGCAGCACTAACATGACCAAACCTTTAAAAATCATCATTCTGGGGGGCGGTTTAGTTGGATTAAGTGCAGCTATTGCTATGCGTTTACGTGGGCATACAGTAACCCTTTTAGAAAAGAAAAAATTCACACAACATACCTCAAGAGTTTACGCATTAAATAAAAACTCACAAAAGCTCTTAGAACAACTGCATGTATGGCCGATCTTAGACCAAACCAGACTTGCAGCATATGAGCACATGCATATCTGGGATGCTGGACAAAACGCTCACATCAATTTTGATGCACGGATGATTGCCAGTGACCGACTAGGAACTATGATTGAGGAGCACGTACTCAAGCAAGGGTTGCTCGAGCACGCAATGCGGCGGGGAGTTGCGCTGTTTGACGAACAAACAATCATTCGGGAACAAATTAGCAGTGAGAACGTGCAGATAGAAACGGAAAATCACAACATTCATGCAGATTTATTAATTATCGCCTCAGGATCCAATTCCAGCACCCGCAATAATTTAGGTGTGAGCATGACTAGTTGGCCCTATCATCAATCGGCTATTGTAGCGAACATACAGATCAGCCAGCAACATAAAAAAACCGCGCATCAAGTTTTTTATCCATCTGGTCCTCTGGCCTTTTTACCGCTATCACAACAAAATCAAGGCGCAATAGTCTGGTCAAATAACCGCGGGCGTAACGCCGAATTGATGGCATGTAGCACTGAGTCCTTTGAGAAAAGTATGCAACAAGCATTTGAGGGGATCCTAGGTGAGTGTAACTTAATGAATAGCCGGCAAACATTTCCCTTAAACATGCAACATGCAACTAATTATACCGGGGATCGATGGTTACTCATGGGGGATGCTGCCCATACTATTCATCCATTAGCCGGATTAGGTCTAAACCTTGGCTTGGCCGACTTAAGTGCCTGGATCAACTTAATCGACACTAACCAGGGTCCGTTATGGTCCAAAAAAACACTTGGAGCCTATCAAAGACAACGCAAACATGCGTTATGGCAAGCAATTGCCGTGATGGGCGGGTTGAAAACCTTGTTCAGCAATCCGTTACTAGCTGGGATACGCGGCATTGGACTACGTGCATGTGAAAATCTTCCATCTTTAAAACATTTTTTTATTGAACATGCTGGTTAATGGCGGGGATATCAATGCCGAGCCTAAAAAATAAACACTTATGCTATATGCTTTTGTGTGCGCTTTGTCAGCACGCTGAAAATAATGTCGCCCAAAGCTTAATGCCTAACTTAGGGCCTGATACACCTGTCAATCAGGGAACTGTGCGTCTGATGTATGAAACATTGTCACTGCCTGCGCATGAAAAAATAGGCTGGGTTGGTGGTACATTCCTATATAACATTACGGATCATTGGTCTATAGGACCGGCAGCCTTTGGCGCTCTGTCAGGAAATCGTGGCGGTTTTATTGTGATTGGAGCTACATTAGATGGTGAAATCGAATTATCGAAAATGGTATCTTTAAATAGTGGATTTAGTTTTGGTGGCGGCGGCGGCGGCGGGAAAGGAGGATATTTGCTAACTGGGGGTGGTGCGATGTTCAGGCCTTATACTGAACTAAACTGGCATCTGGGTTCTGCTGGTGATCTAGGTCTAGGGATCAGTTATGTAGACTTTCTCAATGGTAAGATTCATAGTACGCAACCTTATTTAACCTATCACTATCCTTTTGATATAGTAATGACACCAGGATGGTCAGGTAATTGGTTAAATAAATCCAGAAATATTGATATAAATCGAGATTTTTCAATCTATTATCGCAGATACTATATTCCATCCGGCGTAATGAGTACAAACACTACAGCACAATATCCTGAGTTAGATGTTTTAGGTGCTGCATGGAACTATTATATAAACCAGCATAGATATTTAAACCTTGCTCTGGCTGGAGCACTTGGCGGTCAAAGTAGTGGTTATATGCAAGTTTTGGCCGGACCTGGATATCGTTTCAATCTAACGCAAAACACCGTATTACAAGCCTCCATCACCGCTGGCCCAGCCGGAGGTGGTGGCGTGGATACTGGTGGCGGTTTGCTGGTAGAGAGTACATTGGCCGCACAACAATACCTGAGCCAAAGATTATATCTAGGAATCAACGGTGGCTATACGCAAGCGCCATTTGGCAGTTACCGCGCCCAAAGCTTGGGCGCGGCAATTGGTTATGGTTATGATGCCCCGGAGATAAATGACAACATATGCGAGTATCAGCCGCATTATTTAAGAGCACGATTGGCCCAACAAACATATATTCAAGCCAGTGACAATTGGCGTGCTCATCATGCCAATGAGTCTGTACAGGTTTTTGGGCCACAATTGGATTATTTTTTTGCAGAGCCATTTTATTTAACTGGACAGGGATTGGGCGCATATGCTGGGAATGCCGGTGCGTATATGGCTGGATTAGTTGGTGCCGGGATCATGCAATCTGTCTGGAATTCACCATGGTTTATCGATAGTGAGGCCTTGGTAGGCGCCGCGGGTGGTGGCGGACTTAGTGTGGGTTCTGGCCTGGTTTTGCAGGCAAATATGGGCCTGGGCTATCAATTTAACCAGTCGTTAAGTGCGATGACCTATTATAGCTACATGTCAGCTGTTTCAGGCTCTTTTGCAGCGAATGTATTGGGCTTTGGACTGGGTTATAATTTCACCTTGTTTGGTTAGGCGTCATGGTTGTCTGAATCATAAGAGTTGACGTATTCATAGAATGAATGTACTCTTCCTGGCGCTGTATCAATAGACTTTAGCCGAGGTGGTGGAATTGGTAGACACGCTAGCTTCAGGTGCTAGTGGGGGTAACTCCGTGGAGGTTCGAGTCCTCTTCTCGGCACCATTGAACTATATTGCAACAGTTCATAATAGTTCTCAATTCCACGTAAAACATTGATTTATATTGTAATAATACAGACCTCTTCTTCTCAAATCTTTCTCAACTATTCGTTATTTTTCGTATATAACCGCGAGTACTTTGGGTAAGATCTTGGCAACTTTTCTTCATTGATCAATTTCTCCATAACTTTACGAATTTTCTCAAGGTTTTTTCCGCGCTTTCGACAAAGGACTACATCCAGATCGAATCTGGTTGTGGTAACTGAATTTACCATTCAAATTCAGCTGGATACGTCTTTTGTTTTTTACTCATCGTTATTAACCCTAGTTGCTGTTATTTATTTTAACAGCTTAGTGACTGAATGCTAATTTTTCTTGTCCGGAAAAGTAGTGGCATTATTTTTTATACAGATCATTGGATCTAGCCCCTCTCTTATCAATCTCATGTGTTGTGCCAATAATGAACTATAATAATAAAAGTGTTATATGTTTGCACATATAACTTTGGCATATCATAAATAAGGATTAATTATGAAAATTAATAAAATGATTCTATCGGCTGCACTTGCAAGCACGGTGTTCTTTTCGTCAGGAGCTTTTTCTTCAATCGAGGGTAAATACCAGTGCACTTTCCCTGAAGGGTTGGGATACATTAATAGCAAAAATCCTATTGGCGAATCGATAATAACACATGTTTCTGGGAATAATTATACCAGTGACTGGAAAATAAATGAGGGTAACAAACTGTTGTCATCTGGCCATAGTAGTTGGGTTGTCATTGGGGACAAAGTTCTGTCACAGTGGTCTAAAGCAGCGTTTAAGAACAAGGATCGCCTAAAAGGGGTAGCGGAGTTATCGATTAAAGGTAATGTGATTAGCGGAGATGTGATCTCCTGGTTAATTATGAAAAATGATATCAAGCGATTTAAAAATACAGTGATTTGTCATAAAATGTAAATCACCAGGGGGATCGAAGAGAAACTATAAACAGATGAAAATGAGGTTAACTGCTGGCATTAATTTACTTTCCTGCATGGTTCGCTACGATGATTTCAGTTTACCAATTGGTTATGAAATCATCAAAAAGGACATAGCGTAATGTGATATTAAAACTAAGCAGCATCGAATAAAAGCAACAGTAAATAAAAACCAGCACTTCCGCCAACTAATTCAGCAAGTATGTACTAATCATGTCTTGTTTGAATGGGTGTTGGCGGATAAATGGTTTAGCTCCAAAGACAACATGGATTTTATTCATTTGAAATGAAATAACATCCTGGGAGTAAATATGACAATAGAATTTAATCACACCATTATTTCCTCAATGGATAACAAATTATCTGCCAATTTTTTAGCCGAAATTCTTGGCTTACCCGCACCTACCAGTTTCGGTCCATTCATGGTAGTTAAAACTGACAATCAAGTCAGTTTGGATTTCATGCAAACATCAAAAGACATTCAGCCGAAACATTATGCTTTTCTTATAAGTGATACAGAATTTGATGAAACATTTAAACGTATTTGTAACAAAAAAATTCCCTACTGGGCTGATCATAAAAAAGATCAACCTTACATAATCAACCATAATGATGGTGGGCGCGGACTGTACTTCAATGATCCCAATGGCCATTTTTTAGAAATTATTACACGCCCCTATGGCAGCAAAAAACCTTAACATAAGCAAACTGCAATTAATATCCATGATCGATGGGCTATATCAATAATATAATTTAAAAAGTTATTATTTAATTATCTATTTTTTTTCTATAAATAGTTACAACCTGTCCAATTAGTTGGATAAATTCTGCACTTAGATCGTTACAAATCTTCTCCGCAACGACTTTGCGTTCATCCCTTTCAATCCCGGTTAATTTAATTTTAATTAATTCATTAACCAATAACATTTGTTCAGTTTCTGCCATAACTGCAGCAGTTAATCCTTTATTTCCTAATAAAACGACAGGTTTTAATGAGTGTGCTTTAGATTTTAATTGGTACTTAAATGTTTTATCTAACATAGATTTAATTCACTTTAGTCAAAGAAAGTGACAATGATTGCACATTTTTAATGTATATAACAAGAAATATCCAGGTTAATTCATGTGATCAGATGGGATCAATCTAAGGTATATAACATGTATAATAATTTTAGATTCGCTAATGATACTAAGTTATCAACTTAATATCACAATTAAGATCAGTGATCTTAAACATGCAAAATTATAATTAAGTGCATGATATAATTAACTATATACAACTTAACCACAGACTTGCATTTCCTTATTATAATCACTTAATAAAGATCTTTAAATAATTAATTATTATAGGTGAACTAATAAGTTTTTAATCGTGTATATAAAAATAAAAAATTTACCAAAAGATACAATCATATGCTTTTGACATGCTTTGATTAAATAATTGTTTGTGTAAGCTTGGGTTAATCTGGGGGTAAGTAGTGTTGGGAATAGTGGATAACATAGTGTTTTAAAATACCTTTGATTGTTATCAACCAAAAACACAGTAACCATACATTCATATTACACAAGTCAAAAATGAAGTATATGTATTGATATAAAAAGGTATTTGTAGCTTACACACAGAAAAAACGTACGTTATCATAAGTATTAAATATACTTTATTCTTTATTTTAATAAACACTTGGATAATATGATCAAGATTCCCATTACAAAACTTATTTGACAATTCATCTTATTTTTCTTATTATGACCAACTCTTAAAAAATCAAGGTTTATCATGAAACGTACTTTTCAACCCAGTAATCTTAAACGCGCCAGAGATCATGGATTTCGTGCACGTATGGCTACACGTTCTGGTCGTTTAGTTATCAAACGTAGACGTGCAAAAGGTCGCGCTCGTTTATCTGCTTAATCCTGTGGGTTCTATTAATTTAAATGGTTTTGATAAAACACGACGTTTATTAACTAAAGAAAATTATAACGCCGTGTTTGAGCAAGCAACAAAAATAACTAGCTCAGATTTTTTATTTTTATATCGTTTAAACAAAATAGGACATGCTCGCTTAGGTCTTGCTTTATCTAAAAAAATGATAAGAAAAGCACATGATCGTAATCGTTTAAAAAGGATGTTACGTGAAACTTTTAGGCTACAGACAGGACTTCCGCCTGTAGATATTATCGTTTTAGCGAAGTTTGGTGTTGGAAATAAAGAACATACCCTTCTCAGGGTAAATTTGGAAAAATCATGGAACAAATTAATTTCTGGTTACGTAGAATAATTTGCTTTTTGATTAAATCTTATCAGATTTTGATCAGTCCAGTATTTCCTCAGTGTTGTCGTTTTTATCCCACGTGTTCTGAGTATGCTGTACGTGCAGTTATGCATTATGGTGTGGTTCGAGGAATGTGGTTAACTTGTGGTCGCTTGCTACGCTGTCAACCTTGGAGCAGCGGCGGTGAAGATCCTGTAATCCCTAACGTAGAGAAACATTAATGGACATTCGTCGAGTTGGTTTGTACGCTGCACTTGCGCTTGTAGTGTATTCATTATGGTCCAATTGGCAGTTGGATTACACTAAAGATTCTAATCAAATAATAAATGCACCGTTAGAGCATTCTTTTACAGAAGAAACTGCTAATACAGCCAGGTCTTTTGAAGAAACGCCAATTTCTAATACTGCATCCGTTATTACAGATATGGTTCGAGTTAAAACTGATGTAATGAACTTAGCCATTGATTTAAAACAAGGCGATGTAATTAATGCAGAATTATTAGCATATCCAGCCGATATGCTAGAGAAAAATAAGCCATTTATTCTGTTAAAAAATGACACTAATGCAAAATACGTTGCAGAAAGTCATATTTTTGTAGTCAATGATAAAAAAATTCAAGATTTGAACTTTAATTTTCATTCAGCAAAAGTAAATTACGAATTACCTAAAAAACAAGAAAATTTAGTGGTCACCCTAGAGGGAAGCACTAAAGACGGTTTAACTGTACAAAAAGAGTTTAGATTTAAAAGAGGCAGTTATTTGATTGAAGTGCGTTATATTGTCATGAACAATGGAACCGCCGCTTGGAAAGGTTACATGAGTACGGAATTATTACAAAAAGCTCCAATAGAAGATAAATCTAGTATGTTTCATGTTGGTTCTTTTACCGGAGCTTCATATTCCAATCCAGGACAACATCGTTATAAAAAGATTACATTCAAAGATATGAGCAAAGAAAATCTTGATTTAGATGCGACTGGTGGTTGGATTGCCATGCAGCAACATTATTTTTTAAGCACATGGATCCCTGATCCATCAGTTAAAAATAGATTTTACACCCGTTATTCAAATAACGATTACATGATTGGTGCAGTAACGCCAGCGATTAATCTTGCCCCAATGGCAAAAACAATATTGCAAACACGTTTATATTTAGGACCTGAGGTCACAGATACCTTGAAAGCGATTGCTCCGGGCCTAGATTTAACGGTTGACTATGGATGGTTATGGTTTTTATCGGCAATATTATTTACTTTTATGACAAAGATCTACTCGGTAGTTGGTAATTGGGGATGGTCAATTGTCTTAGTTACTGTATTAATTAAATTAGCATTTTATAAATTATCAGCGACAAGTTATAAGTCAATGGCAGGAATGAGAAAATTACAACCTAAATTGTTAGCTATGCGTGAAAGATACGGTGATGACAAAGCAAAAATCAGTCAAGCTACTATGGCGTTGTATCGTGAGGAAAAAGTAAATCCATTGGGTGGTTGTTTACCAATCATTATTCAAATCCCAGTGTTTATTGCGTTATATTCGGTTTTATTGGAAAGTGTGCAGTTACGCCAAGCACCGTTTATTTTTTGGATTGCAGATTTAGCTTCATCCGATCCATATCATGTATTACCTGTGATTATGGGTATTACTATGTTGATACAACAACGTTTAAATCCTGCGCCCCCAGATCCAATGCAAGCCAAGATAATGATGTTTTTACCGATTTTATTTACTGGTCTTTTTTGGAATTTTCCTGCTGGCTTGGTGTTATATTGGATTGTAAATAATAGTCTATCGATATTACAGCAATGGTATATCACTAGAAAATACAGTGAGATCAAACCAAAAACACCAAATAAGCCCGTGAAAAAACTATCAATTGTCAAATAATACCATGCATGATTCGGAAACAATTGTTGCAGTAGCCACTTCTGCTGGTCGAGCAGGGGTGGGCGTTGTACGGGTTTCAGGTCCAAAATCTTTGTTTATAGCTAAAGCTCTCACTGACTTAACTAACATTGATCCGCGACATGCAAATTACACACAATTTTTTGATGTAGAACGTGATGTTTTAGATCAAGGAATTTTGATTTATTTTCAAGCTCCACATTCTTTTACTGGTGAAGATGTAGTTGAATTTCAATGTCATGGTGCTCCGGTTGTTTTAGATCAATTAGTTAATACATGTGTTGCTGCTGGGGCAAGACTTGCGCGCCCAGGTGAATTTTCTGAGCGCGCATTTTTAAATGATAAAATAGATTTAACTCAAGCCGAAGCAATCGCTGATTTAATTAATGCAAACTCCATAACTTCAGCCAGATTAGCCATACGCTCTTTGCAGGGAGATTTTTCAAAACACATCCACCATTTGAATGATCAATTACTTCAATTACGCTTGTATGTTGAGGCTGCAATTGATTTTCCAGAAGAAGATTTAGATTTTTTAAATGATGGATATGTTGAAAATTCGTTAAAAAATCTTCAAGAAATATTGGCTAAAATTCGTTCGAGCGCTACCCAGGGGGTTATGGTCCGTGAAGGATTAACTTTTGTAATCACAGGACGTCCAAATGTAGGTAAATCAACCTTACTTAATCAGTTAGCTGGACGTGATTTAGCTATAGTTACGGATATCGCTGGTACAACACGTGATATTTTGCGCGCAGAGATCAAGCTTGGTGATTTATCAGTGCATATTATTGACACCGCTGGTTTACGTGAAAGTACCGATCCGATTGAGCAAGAAGGAATTAAACGTGCTTGGGCTGAGGTGAATGCCGCTGATGGTATTTTATGGATAAATGACTTAACGTCACCTGATCAACTTGATTGTGAACACCAGCAAGTTATAGAAAAAATATCAAATACAATTCCGGTGATTCGTGTATGGAATAAAACAGATTGCACTGAAATTAGCCCGCATGTAATTGATAATAATGTTTACTTATCAGCCAATTTAGGCTTGGGCATAGATTTACTCAGAGAAAAAATCCAAGAGATTGTTGGTTATCAACCAACTGAAGGTCAATTTTCAGCACGTAGAAGGCATTTGATAGCTTTAGATCAGGCGCGTAATTTTTTAACTGCAGGTCAAGTTCAATTAGTCAAATATCGTGCGGGTGAATTGTTAGCTGAGGATTTACGTCAAGCTCACCTTTCTTTGTGCGCAATAACCGGTGAATTTACTTCAGATGATTTATTAGGAGTTATTTTTTCTCATTTTTGTATTGGAAAGTAATAACCATATAACGCGCTTATCAAGGATGTGATACCATAAAATAAAAGATGATCACTACAGAAGAATTCATCATATTATGTTGATTGATCGAGCAGGTTATCGTTTAAATGTAGGAATTGTTTTAGTGAATGATCATGGACGTGTTTTTTGGGGTAAACGTCTGGGGCATGATGCTTGGCAATTTCCTCAGGGAGGACTATCTAAGGGTGAAACTGCCTTGGATGCCTTATATCGTGAGTTAAGAGAAGAAATTGGATTAGAGCGCGGTGATGTTGAAGTATTAGGCGTAACCAAACGCTGGATTAATTATCTTTTACCCAAGCAATACTTGCGCTATGGCAGTCAACCATTGGTTATCGGTCAAAAACAAAAATGGTTTTTATTAAAGCTTATTGGTAGTGAACAAAAAATTCGTTTAGATCTGAGTGATTCGCCGGAGTTTGATAGTTGGCGCTGGATTGATTATAACGAGCCTGCTGAACAAGTGATTTTCTTTAAGCGACAAGTTTATATTCAAGCATTAAAAGAACTAGAGCACTTTTTAAAAAAACGTCGATCATATTTTTTTATTCGACGTAAACATCATAATGACGGTTAGCGGCTATCTATGCTTAAAACACTACATAGGATTGTACATGATGTTACCACTAATAGACATTTAGACGATGCGTTAAATGTCTTGGTTAAACGTGTACGCAAAGCAATGAATGCTGATGTGGCATGTGTTTATTTATTGGATCATTCACAAACTGAACATGTATTGATTGCCTCAGATGGATTTAGCAAACAAGCTGAATCTGCAGTTCGTATTCCGGTTTCAAGTGGACTGGTAGGTTTGGTTGGACGCAGAGAAGAACCGATTAATATTGATAATGCACCCGAACATCCTAAGTTTCATCCTCATCCGTTAATACTAGAGATGCATTTACATGCATTCTTAGGTGTGCCAATTATCCAGCATCGACGATTATATGGTGTTCTAACTGTTCAAGATAGTATGTTACGTTGCTTTGATGATCAGGAAGAGGCTTTTTTGATTACATTAGCTGCACAGCTTGGCGGAATGATTGCTCACTCTGAGGCAACTGGGGCATTAATTCGTCTGACAAAAAAACAAGCCGTTGGTGTGTATAAGCCAAATACTTTACCCGGTGTATTGCATGGTATAGGTTGCTCACCCGGAGCGGCTATTGGTTGTGCAGTAGTCAGTTATCCTGCAGCAGATATAGATGCAGTTCCACGTCATATTACAGAAAATGTAGAACAAGAATTAGAGCTTTTTTTTAATGCGTTACAAGCAACTCGTGATCATATGCACCGTTTAAGTCGGAGGATGAAGTCCAGTGTATCTGAGCATGAACATGCATTATTTGATGTATATTTAGGCGTTTTAGATAATAATGGGCTTGGCGCTGACGTTGCACATGAAATACGTCATGAGCATTTAAGTGCTCAATCAGCATTAGCTTGTGTTATCCAGCGACAAGTTCTGCAATTTGAATCGATGCATGATGATTATTTACGTGAAAGAGCCAGTGATTTCCGCGATATCGGTCGTCGTGTATTAGCCCAGCTACAATCTCAGTTAAAAGAAGATATTATCTATCCTAAACGTGTAATTTTGGTTGGTGAAGAAGTTACAGCTGCTGCCTTGGCTGAAATTCCAGAAGGACAGTTAGTTGGAGTGGTATCTGCCAAAGGATCTAAAACCTCACACGTAGCTATTTTAGCTAGGGCTATGGGAGTGCCCACTGTAATGGGGGTTAGAGGTTTAAATTTAGAACAAGTTTCACGGCGTGCAATGATCGTTGATGGTTATGAAGGACATGTGTTCATTACCCCTTCTAAATCTTTATTGGCTGAGTATAAGCAATTGATTCAGCAAGATAAAGATTTGAATCAGAGTTTAAGTGTTTTACACGATAAACCGGCGCAAACTACGGATAATCACCGTATTTCATTACAGGTTAATACCGGACTCGCGGTTGATGCCGGTATGTCAATGAGTGTTGGTGCTGAGGGGGTTGGTTTGTATCGTTCAGAAGTGACATTTATGAGTCGAGATCGATTTCCATCAGAAGATGAACAATGCATTATTTATAAACAAACATTAAAAGCATTTGCTCCACATAGCGTTACAATGCGTACTTTGGATATTGGCGGCGATAAATGTTTGGCTTATTTTCCAATTGAAGAAAGTAATCCTTACTTAGGTTGGCGTGGGTTACGTGTCACTCTAGATCACCCAGATCTGTTTTTATTACAAGTTCGAGCTATGTTGCGTGCAAATGAAGGGATCAATAATTTACGCATTTTACTACCGATGGTGACAACTTTAAGTGAGGTTGACGAGGCTAAGCACTTAATTAACAAAGCATATACTGAGGTTGTAGAAGAAGGATGTGTGATCGTTAAGCCTAAGATTGGTGTGATGATTGAAGTGCCTGCAGCGGCCTATCAGGCGTATGATTTAGCCAAAAGAGTACATTTCCTTTCGGTGGGAACAAATGATTTGACTCAGTATATGTTGGCTGTTGATCGTAACAATGCTCGTGTTGCTGGATTGTATGACTCGTTACATCCTTCAGTTTTACGTACATTACAAAAGATACTTGAAGGTGGCCATGCAGCAGGAGTAAAGGTGAGTGTGTGTGGCGAAATGGCGAGCGATCCTTTGGCTGTTGTTTTATTGTTAGCGATGGGATTTGATACTTTGAGTATGAACTCAGCCAGTCTGCCCAGAATAAAGTGGATCATCAGGCATTGCTCATTAATTAATGCTAGAAAAATTTTGGCAGAAGTTTTACTGTTAGAGGGTCCCAGAGAGATTAGATTACATGTTCAACATGCTTTAGAAGACTTAGGTTTGGCTGATTTTATTCGTGCAGGGACCAATTAAATGCTGATTTTTCCATCCATAAATCCTATAGCTATAGCCATTGGACCAATTCATGTGCATTGGTATGGCTTGATGTATTTATTGGGCTTTGCTGCGGCTTATGGATTAGCTAATCTACGGGTCAAACAGCAAAATCTTGCATGGACTAAAGATCAGATCAGTGATCTTATTTTTTATGCTGCATTGGGAGTTGTGTTCGGTGGGCGGATTGGTTATATGTTATTTTATAACTTGCATGAATGGTTATTACATCCGCTAAATATATTTAAAATCTGGCAAGGTGGGATGTCATTTCATGGTGGCTTGATTGGGGTCATGATTGCACTTTATTTCTTTTCACGTAAGATTCAACTGCCATTTTTAAAAATTGCAGATTTTGTAGCGCCACTAGTACCCCTGGGTCTTGCTGCTGGCAGAATGGGTAATTTTATTAATGCCGAGTTGTGGGGGCGAGTAACAAATGTGCCTTGGGCTATGGTTTTTCCATATGCAGGCACGCAGTCACGTCACCCTTCTCAGTTATATGAGTTTGGTCTTGAAGGTATATTGTTATTTATTGTGGTATGGATCTATTCATCTAAACCACGAGCAACTGGGCGAGTTAGTGGTGTTTTTTTGATTGGATATGCATTATGTCGCGTGTTAGCTGAATGCTTTCGTCAACCAGATATATCAATCGGCGTACTGCATGGACTGACTATGGGTCAATGGTTATCATTGCCTATGATGGTTGGCGGTATAATATTATATTTTAGATTTGGAATGGTAAAGGATCATGCAAGTTTATCTTGATTTTATGCGACACGTATTAAACCATGGCGTTGAAAAAACCGATCGTACTGGCACTGGTACACGTTCGGTTTTTGGCTATCAAATGCGATTTAATTTAGCTCAGGGCTTTCCTTTAATTACTACAAAAAAAATGCATGTACGTAGTATTGTACATGAGTTGTTATGGTTTTTGCGTGGCGAAACAAACATCGCGTCATTAAATGCAGCAGGGGTATCGATTTGGGACGAATGGGCTGATTCCTCAGGAAATTTAGGACCAGTATATGGTCGTCAATGGCGTCAATGGCACACAATTGATGGACGATTTATTGACCAATTAGCCAATGTGGTAGATCAGATCCGCACCAATCCAGATTCTCGGCGTTTGATTGTGAGTGCTTGGAATGTTGGTGAACTCGATCAAATGGCTTTGCCTCCATGTCATTTGTTGTTTCAGTTTTACGTGAGTAATAAACGTTTATCTTGCCAGCTTTATCAGCGATCCGCAGATGTTTTTTTAGGGGTGCCATTTAATATTGCTTCTTATGCCCTGCTTACTCATATGGTTGCGCAACAATGTGATTTAGAAGTTGGTGAATTTATTTGGACTGGAGGTGATTGCCATTTATATTCAAATCATTTGGAGCAAGCACTAATTCAATTAGAGCGTGCTCCATGCCCAGCACCAAAGTTGAGTTTAACTGTACGCCCAGACTCTTTGTTTGAGTATGATTTTGAAAATATTCAGTGGTTAGATTATCAATCTCACCCCACGTTAAAAGCGCCGATTGCAGTTTAATGTTAAATTTCGCGGTTAAGGAGCAACTGTGTTAGAAATACAACCAAGTAGTCCAACACAATCATGGACGGATTTGCTGGCGTACTCTCAGGAAATGTTCCCAGACAATGCGCTTAATAGTCATAGAACTTTGAGCACATGTGGAATTAATTTTGATTATTCTAATCAAAAAATTACTGATAAAACCCTGGGGTTGTTACTTGATCTGGCTGACCAGTGCAAAGTAAGAGAAAAAATTCATGCTTTAATGCGTGGAGATCGTGTAAATTTTAGTGAGAATAAACCAGCTTTACATACTGCCTTACGTGCTGCACGTGCGACTCCTTTATTGATTGATGGTCAAGACATTATGCCGGCTATAATGGCCGCACGTAAAAAAATGCAACAGATGGTTGAGAAAATCAGAGACCACAAATGGTTGGGTTTTTCTGGCCAGCCAATCAGAGACATTGTAAATATTGGTATTGGGGGCTCAGATCTTGCCGCTAGATTATGCTTGCAAGCATTGAGAGAGTTGTCTTCAGGTGAGTTGCGCTATCACTTCATTACCGATGCTGATCCTAAAACATTTGATCATACTGTGAAACAATTGCAACCAGAGACTACATTATTTATTGTTTCGTCAAAATCATTTACCACTGAAGAAACACTGTACAATGCAAGCAAAGCACTTAATTGGATTGGTAAAGATCATTCTAAACAGCATTTTATTGCAGTCACAGCAAATACAGATAAAGCAATTAGTTGGGGCGTGCATCATATATTACCAATATGGGATTGGGTTGGTGGTCGTTATTCTTTATTCTCAGCAATTAACTTAATTACAGCGATTGCTGTTGGCCAGGATAACTTTGACCAACTGTTGGCTGGTGCAAACAGCATGGATCAACATTTTAATTCGGCTGAATTTAGTTTGAATTTACCGGTGATGTTAGCGCTGATAGGTGTTTGGAATCATAATTGCTTAAAGATTAATAATTTGTTAATTCTAACTTATAGTCAGCAGTTAGAGCACTTAGTACCTTATATTCAACAACTTGAAATGGAAAGTAATGGTAAGTCTATGGATGTACATGGCAATCCAATCATGCATACAACTTCACCGATAATTTGGGGTGGATCTGGCAATCAGGCACAACATAGTTATTATCAGTTATTATGCCAGGGTACTCATAAAGTTTGTGCAGATTTTATTAGTTTGGATATTTTTTCCGGTGAGATGATTAATAATATGTGTTTGGCTAAAATACAAACCTTAAGTCAAGGAATTACTGATCCAAATCACCCTGAACATAAAATTAATAGTAATGTTGTGCTAAACCATATTCGTCTGCAAGATTGTTCCCCATTTACTTTGGGCGCCTTAATTGCACTGTATGAACACAAGGTTTTTGTTCAGAGCGTTATTTGGAATATTAATCCGTTTGATCAGCCTGGGGTAGAAAGTGCTAAACTGCATCGCAGAACTTATGGGCTTTAATTTATTCAGCAGGTAAAGCATGAAGTTGTTGGAACAAATAAAAAAATCTATCCGGGCTTTAGGCCCGATGTCGTTTGATCAATTTATGCATCAAGCGTTATATGCGCCAATTTATGGTTATTACAGCGGATCATTAGCTAAGTTTGGCCCGGCCGGTGATTTTGTTACTGCTCCAGAAATATCGAGTATGTTTGGGCGAGCTTTAGCGAATCAATGCAAACAAGTGCTTGACACCCTAAAAGATCCAATTATTTTTGAGTTTGGTGCGGGTAGTGGTCAATTATGTGTAGATATTCTCACACAATTGGCGCAGCTGGAGACTGCTCCTAGAGAATACTGGATATTAGAGATCAGCGCGCATTTAAAAACACAACAGCAAGCCTTGGTAAACTCAAATTTACCAGCAGAACTAGCCGGTCGAGTACATTGGCTGTCTCAATGGCCCGAGCAAGACTTTCAAGGGGTTGTCTTAGCTAATGAGGTCTTGGATGCTATGCCGGTACATCGTTTCTTAAAAGCCAATTCAGAGGTTTTTGAGGGGTATATAAATTTAGGTCCGGATGATAGTCTAATTGAGTCCTTTTTGCCGGTTACTAATCCTAGTTTAAAAGACTATGTATTATCGAATGTTCCAGATTACGCAGACAGACCATATCAATCTGAAGTTAATTTGTTTTTAGATGGTTGGTTTAATCAATGTTCAGCTATGTTGGATCGTGGTTTAGTGTTGGTTATAGATTATGGGTTTCCACGACATGAGTATTATCATGCTGATCGAAACTCCGGGACGATAATGTGTCATTATAAACATCAAACACATCCAAACGCATTAATTCATGTGGGGGTGCAAGATATAACTGCACATGTTGATTTCACGCATGTTGCAGAAGCTGCATTTTCTGCTGGTTTTCAAGTATCTGGTTATACATCTCAAGCTGCATTTTTATTAAATAATGGATTGATGGAAGAATGTTCAGCGATTGAAGATGTAAATACGCGTATTTTAGCTCAACAAGCGGTGAAAAAACTTATACAACCGCATGAAATGGGAGAATTGTTTAAAGTAATCGCCCTGACAAAAGATTTAGATCTTGAGTTAAATGGATTCAAAATGTTCGACCGACGAGATCGTTTGTGAGCGAAAACGTTTATAAAGTTAGTATTCCTTACACACGGCGTGATTTTTTTGATTATGACATGCAGGGTTTTGTTGCTTTGCCCGGCTCTAGAGTTTTAGTTTCATTTAAAAACACCACGCGTGTGGGCATAATTGTGGCAATTGCACCGCCTGAAAATGCAAAACGTGTGTTGAAGCCAGTGCAGGCTGTAATTGATCCACTGCCATTAATATCACCTGAGATCATGTCTTTGTGCGAATGGATTGGCTTGTATTATCAAGCACCCCTGTCTGAGGTTTTACCATTAGCGTTGCCTCAACGTTATCGACGTGGAGATAGTTATCAAATACCCATGCAAGCCGCATATCGTTTAACTTGTACGATTGACACAGCACATGCACGATGCGCAAAAAACGCAAATCGGCAGCACTCACTGATTGATCTGTTCAAGCATTTGTCGTCACCAGCACCCAAGCAAGATTTTTTGCATGCTGGACATAGCTCCGCTACATTGAATGGCTTGATCAAATCAGGCTTACTCGAGTTAGCTCAGCAAATAGCATGGCCATTACCCATGCTGCCTGAGATCCAAGCTGCGTTGCCGTTAAATCCTGAGCAAGCTGATGCAGTAAGTTATATTATAAATAATTCTCATTCCTACAAGTGTTTTTTATTAAAAGGCGTAACTGGCAGTGGTAAAACAGAGGTTTACTTACAAGTGATCGATCAGGTTTTAGCGCGCGGGCAGCAAGTGCTAATCTTGGTACCTGAAATTGGTTTAACACCTCAATTATTATTACGTTTTCAAATGCGTTTTTTGGTTCGGATCGGAGTTTTACATTCAGAGTTAAATGAGCGTGAGCGCCAAACAGCCTGGACGTTAGCCGCCGAAGGCCAGTTACGTTTAATTATTGGTACCAGATCAGCAGTCTTGACGCCGTTGCCGCAATTAGGTTTGATTATTCTGGATGAGGAGCATGACACTTCATTTAAGCATATGGAGGGAGTGCGTTATTCAGCGCGTGATGTGTCTTTGATGCGTGCACACCAAGCAGGGATCCCAGTTATATTAGGTTCTGCAACGCCAAGTTTAGAGAGTTTATATAATTGTGCGCGTAACAAATATTCACTGTTAGAACTTAAGAGTAAGGCGCTGTCCAGCACACCATTACATTATGTAATTATGGATATTCGGCATCAAGTCCTGGAAGAAGGCCTGGCGGCTGCAACACTATCTATGATTGATGAACATTTACAGCAAAATAATCAAGTATTAGTTTTTATTAATCGCCGAGGATTTGCTCCGGTATTATTATGTCATGCGTGTGGTTGGATGGCTGATTGTTCTGCGTGTGACTCGCATTTGACCTTGCATCGGCGGCAGAATCGGTTGATTTGTCATCATTGTGGGTTAACAAAAACAATGTTGAAAGAGTGTGGTGTGTGTGCGTCAAGCGAATTGTTACCCGTAGGATCAGGTACTCAAAGGATTTATGAAGTATTGCATGCTAAGTGGCCCACTACCGAGATTTTGCGTATAGATCGTGATGTTGTTAGCAAAAAAAATCAATTAGAAGATTGTTTACAGCAAATTGCTACAGGTGGGGTGCAATTGATTGTAGGCACACAAATGCTGGCTAAAGGACATCATTTTCCACGTCTTACATTAGTTGTGATATTAGATACAGACAATGGTTTTTACAACCAAGATTTTCGCGCACTAGAGCATTTAGGACAACGTTTAACTCAAGTATCAGGGCGTGCTGGACGAGCAGAGTTTCCTGGTCAAGTAGTAATTCAAACCCATCTGCCGGATAACCCGTTGCTGAATTTGTTGGTAAAAGATGGTTATGATTCTTTTGCACAAATGTTATTAGATCAGCGACAACAGGCCGGGTTACCACCGTATCATTTTATTGCGGTTTTACGGGCAGAAGCAAATAAACCCGAGCTATTAAAAAAGTTTCTTGTATCAGTAAAACAACAAGTTCTAGATCGTGATATAGAGGTACTAGGTCCAGCCCCAGCGCCAATGGCACGCAAAGCACACCAACATCGTATGCAGCTATTATTCAAAGCAAAGACACGCCAACAATTAAACACAGCATTAACTAACATGCGAGCATGGTTAACCGCCAGCCCGGTGCGCGGAGGCTTGCGTTGGAATCTAGATGTGGATCCAATTGACTTATCTTAGTAAGTATTTAACATATAGCACAGATGGATCGAGCTTCTGCGGCCGCTGGAAGTTCAGGGATCTCGGGTTTAAACATTCCTATATTAGCAGCTGTAGGGCTGGGCACCTCAACCCAGTCACAGGTAACTGCTGGTGTCATAGCATTCAATGCAGCTAGATGGCCGGCCATATTGGTTATTATTAGATCTAGTTCGGGCTCATTTATTCGCGTATAACATTCTAGTATGATTTCTTTGATAATTTCTGGTTGTGTAAGGCATTGCGTGTTATTAATATGTTCAAGAGTATTCATTGAATATTTATTAATGTAGGCGTCAATTTTTTCCTCTAATTCGTATGGCTTACATCTGCCCAGAATACCCTGCATAGATTTAGAGCCTTGTTTTTTTATTTCTTGGGCGGTCAATCTACCAGATTCAAGGTTGCAATATTTAGCAATCAACGTAGCTAGATTTGCGATGTCAGCAAAAATCTCAATGATTAAGCTTGTTTGTGCGGGGCTTTGGTGTAGCGAACTACAGCTCGCCTGAACGGCTTGATTTGGTTTGCGAGAGACCGCAACATTCATTGCAGTACAGGATTCAATAATGGCTAAGCGCTTTAATACTGAATATGCAAATTTATACTCACTGGGCATAGATTTTTGTTGTTCTAATTTCTGGTACAGCTTCATATCTTGACTCTCCGGAATAAAAACCTTTACTCAGTTTTTCGTTCGCAGATTTTATCAGCTAAATAACCAATTGCGCCAGCATAATAAATGGAATTGTTATACCTTAATATCATTTTATAATTAGGATATGCTAGAAAGACTGGCCCTTGATTTGGCTGAACGATACTTGCACGCAGATTCTGGTATGGCAACTCACTACCGGCATCTGTTTTGATGCCCATAGCACTCCATTCAGCCACAGTTTTTACCGTATTTTTGCCGGCCAATGACTGGTCAAAGTTTTTGGGCAATTTGACATAAACAGCCCAAGGCTCATTTTTATGCCACCCATTGATCTTCATATAATTGGCAATACTGGCAAAAACATCAGGCTTGGATGACCAGATATTTTTTCTGCCATCACCGTCATAATCTACTGCATACTTTACCCAGCTGGATGGTAGAAATTGTGGCTGCCCCGAAGCGCCGGCCCATTCGCCAACGAATTCTTTCATGGTAACTTGCCCGTCATTCAGCATGTGTAGGGCTAAAAATAGTTCTTTGCGGAAAAATGGTTGACGAGACGAATCATAGGCTAGTGTGGCTAATGAATTAATCACCGGGAAATTACCCATATAGCTGCCATAACTGGTTTCCATACCCCAAAAAGAAACGATAAAACATGGATCGACGGCATATTGATTTCCAATAGCTGTTAAAACCGTCAGGTTGCGTTTATATTCTTTACGCCCGATAGCTATGCGATAAGCATCTACGCGCGATTTTAAGTAGCTTGCATAAGTTAATCGATGCTCTGGTTGTGAGTGGGATAGACCTTTAACTTTGCGACTTGGTTCGTGTAAGCCGGTAAAAGCTGTATCCATTGTTCTGGCCGAAATCCCTTGCGCTAACGCTTCTGCACGTACCTGTTCTAGCCAGGTGTTCCACGCGGATGATCCTGCATAAAGTAGGTCAGGGAGACAAATTACCAAGCACATCAATAGTATTTTTTTGTAATGTTTCATCTCGTAATCCAGTGGTGATTTTTTTCAGTGTAGACCAGGTATTGTGATCCTGCAACCAGGAATTACAGGCAAAAAAAAACCCATCACCGGAGTGATGGGTTTTCCATGAAATGAACTAATAACTAAATAACGTTACCCATCCATGTCAAACCAAGATAAGGACCTTGGAAGCCAATGTTGTGGTGCTCTGGATTCAGGCCAGTTGTATCAGTGTTACTAGCACCGAAGTAGTTAACAAACATCCAACCGCCATCTAGAGTCAAGTCACCTTGAGCCATTGCATAGGTATATGTAGCACCTAATTTAGTATCCATTTCAGGTACTACTAGAGTACTTGAATGTGTTGCTGAATAGCTACGATCTACAGTACGAGCTAAGGTGGTAGTGTCATAGATAGTGGTTGTGGATTTGGCTGTTCCTGCCAAGACAGCTACTGCACCATTGGCATAAAACCCTAGGCCATTGCCCCAATCATAGGCCATGTCAGCACCAACACGAGGACCAAAACCATTGTAAGTTGGGTTTGTTCTTGTGGATTCATCAAAATATACACGTTGTGTTGTACCGGTTTGCCCAGCAGCACTAGTGTATGTGTTGTTAGTTAAACGTACGTATTGACCGCCGCCATGGAACCGGATGCTTTTGTTTTCGCCAAAATCAACGTGCTGACCAAATTCAAGGTTAACTGCATTCCAGTTTGGATTAGAACTTACATAACCGGCATCATACACGGTTTGAGCGGCGTTATATGTCCGATATATTCCACCCTCAAAAGACTTGCTGGATTTACGGTTAATTTCGTACCAGTTTAAGTTTACATCACTGCCTGTGCCGTAATGATAAGCTGCTTCTAAGAAAAAGCCCCATGAATAAGGAGGGTTTTGTCCAAAAGACGCTACGTTTGTGCCAGTAGCATCATACAAACGCACTTGTGATTGAGCAACACTGCCGCCTACTGTTGGTTGTAGGTACAATGCTTTAC